>CAZPDY010000001.1:0-23299 GCA_964585455.1 uncultured Candidatus Bathyarchaeia archaeon
CAAAGCGTCTAGTGCAGAGGAGGTGAAAAGACATGAAAAAGATATTACGAAGCATCTTGGTTCTGCTGCTTCTGTTGTAGTATGCTTGTCGTGGGTCAGTTTCTTGCAAGTAAGGGGAGAAACGAATTATGACATAGTGATCTACGTTGATAGTTCGATTTACATTGATGAGGATCTCAAAGAGTCCATCGACACCTACGTTGCAGACATTCAGAGCGAAGGATGGAGCAACAAGACCATCATAGTGGATGCTTCAGAAGAAGATCCGGGAGGAATCAAGGGCGTCTTAGTGACTTGTCGAGGCTGTTACAACATAAAAGGCTGTGTCTTAATAGGTGATTTTCCATACGCAAAATGGGAGGATCACATCAACGGCAGCTGGTATCCTACAGATTACTACTATATGGATCTAGATGGGAACTGGTGTGATAGCGACAATGATACGGTGCTTGATTCACATAGTGGAAACATAAGACCTGAGATTTGGGTCGCAAGACTCATGGCTTCAACGATTAATGATCCTACACGCGATGAACCAGAACTCTACGACGACTATTTCGAAAAGAATCATCTTAGTAGAAATGCAAGTTCACATGCCTCGCATTGTAAGCAACGAGCATTAGCCTACGTTGACAACGACATTGCTCTTGAAGTAGGAGATTTAAGTGATCCAAATCCTGTTCGAAACTATGAGGAACTTTTTGTTAACGATACTATCGATTGCTTGCAGAGTTCGTACAATGATGTAACGCTGATAACTAGTCCATTATTAAATGCGACAAATACAAATGCCGCAGACTACAAAAATAGGCTGGAAAATGGCGACAGCTATGAGTGGACCTGGGTCTATGACCATGGTTGGCCTGACAGCCACGCCTTTGCAAACTATCAGTGGAATGGCTCATACTGGCTTTGGGGTTTCTGGAACGAAGGTTCAGTGTCATCTGACGACTACTACATACCCCACACACCGAAAAGTTACTTCTACATATTTGGCTCATGCAGCGCTGCTAAGTTTGTTGAAGAAAACTCCGTGGCAAATTCAGCCATTTTTGGCAAGGGCAACTGTTTAACATCGATTGGCATGACTGAAGACGGAACTTTCCCGGCTTTCTGGTTCTTCGACGCTTTTGATAAACTCGGGGAACATGAATGTATTGGAGAAGCCTTTGAGACAATGTATAACTCGATGATAGACTACTACAATGGAACTTATGTGTACAATAAACTCACGCTACTGGGAGACCCGACGATTGGAATCAACTCTCCTCCCAATACACCATCACAACCTTCAGGACCAACCTCAGGATACTTGGGAGTAGATTACGAATATACTACCAACGCAACGGATTTGAATGGCGACCAGATATGGTACCAGTTCGATTGGGGTAACGGTGAAAACACAACTGTGGGTCCTTATAACTCAGGTGAGACTGGGAACGCATCTCACGCGTGGTCTTACGCTGGAACCTATAGTATTAAAGTGAGGACCAAGGATGGCTACGAGCTCTGGAGTGATTGGTCGGATCCATTGAATGTAACCACTGATGGGAGAATCCTGTACATGCAAAACGCCAAGTGGGACTCGACATACTGGAAGCTCCTGGGGAACAACACGTCAACGTACACCAGCCAAGCCCGCTACGTAAGCGGGCTCGTCTCGAAGGGCTACCTCGGCGTCAAGGTCTACAAGGGCACCACATGCATCTCAGGCGACTCGGTAGTCCAAGTCGGATGCTGGCTCGCCGGCCAAAGCTTTATGCAGAGCGCGACGTGGAACTGCCCTGAACAAAACGTCACCGACACATACCTCAAGGTGGAAATCTGGTACAAGCTCGAGGGTTACAGTTGGACCTACATGGGCGTTGCGTTCAAGACCCAGACCTTCCAGCAAGACACCGTACTCGACGCTGCTACATGGACCATCTACCTCTATGGTCGCGTATACCAGGTAAGCCCGCTGGGACCACCGACAGAGAAGACCTACGTCACGTTCTACTGGGGTTCATCGAGCAAGGAAAGCCGCATACAAGACGTTTTTTTCACTTGCGGGTAGAACAAAGCGATCATGCAAAATCACCACCTTTTTTCTATTTGGGTACACACATCGATCAGGCGAGGTCATTGATCTCAAAAAAGACACAAATTTCTATACTCTGAGTTGTTCTGTCAATATCTAGCCACTTTGCGTAATGAATCAGAAGACCCTGCCCCTAAACATTTTAATCCTTGAGTTCCATATAGATTATTGAAAGGAGGAGAGCAGTTGAATAGAGTGCTTAGACTCATTGCTGCTTTTTGTCTCTATTTCGTGCTGGTGATGGCTCTCTCCGACGTTCGGGTGGTCGTGGCGGAGCTTGGGATAATAAGAGTTCCAGCCGATTACCCTACGATTAAGCAAGCCTTGGACGCGGCTACGCCTGGTGACACAATCATTGTTTCTGAGGGGACGTATGCCGAGGGCGAAATCTGGGTGACCAAGTCCAACTTGACGTTGACGGCTGAGGGCAACGTGGTAGTTGATGGTCAAGGAACGGCGAGGTGGGTCTTCTACGTTCAGGGAGCGAAAAACGTCACGATAGAAGGCTTTACTGTCATGAATTCAAGTCCAGGGTATCTTGAAGCGGGTATCTGTCTCGATCACGCCAGCAACTGTACTATCGAGAATAACACGGCGACGAACAACGGGTATGGTGGAATCTTCCTGTATTATTCGAGCCACAACGACTTGGTCAACAACACGGCAAGCTTCAACGAGGGTCACGGCATAAGGCTAGACACCTCGCCAAACAACACCCTGATAGGCAACGTGGCGAATGACAACTTTTTCAGTGGCATAAGCGTCTCAGTATCTCACGAAAATACGTTGGTCAACAACACGGCCATACACAATAACTATTCTGGCATCTCAGTAATCAGCTCTAACGGTAACATGGTAGTTGGAAACGTTGCCATCAACAACACTGGTGGAGGCATATCATTAGGTGGTAACGGGGCCAGCACTCTGTCAGGCAACAACATGACAGGGAACAGGTACAACTTCTATGCTGGCGGCGACTTGCGAGGGAACGAGGTGGATTCCTCCAACCTCGTTGACGGAAAGCGAGTCTACTACCTCAAGAACCAACACGACCTCACAATAGACCCCTCCACGTTCCCAGACCTGGGCTACCTCGCCTTGATAAACTCCACACGAATGACCGTTAGGAACATAACCACTACCAAAAATTCGGAGGGTGTGCTGTTCGCTTACGTAACCAACTCCACTATAGAAAACGTAAACGCAAGTCATAACAGATTCGGCATCAATCTGCTCAGTTCCCAACGCAACACAGTGACGCGGAATGTGGCCGCGATGAATACCGATTGGGGTATCGAACTGAGCAGCAGCCAGTACAACAATGTCACCGAGAACACTGTCACACATAACAACATAGGAATCAGGTTCGACACGGCTTACTTCAATCTCATCTGGGGCAATGTTGCGTCAGACTGCAACAACGGCATCTACCTCTCAACCTCAGACAACAACACCCTCCACCGAAACCTGGTCACGAACAACACCAACGATTGGGGCGGAGGCATCGCCATAATCACATCCCACAACACCACCGTAACCGAGAACATGATGGTCAACAACTACTGGGGAGTGTTCCTAGTCGCGTCTAGGGGAAACGTCATCTACCACAACAACTTCATCGCCAACACCGAGGAGGAAGCCTTCACAAGCGCTTCTGAGAGCATATGGGACGACGGCTACCCGTCGGGCGGCAACTACTGGAGCGACTACAACGGCACCGACCTCTATCGAGGGGCTTATCAGAATGAAACGGGATGCGACGGCGTCGGCGACACAGAATACATACCCACCTACCTCTCTGTGGAAGAGGGCCGGGATCACCATCCACTCATGAAGCCCTACGGTGGTCCACACGACCTGGGAACGTTAGGGTCAGTTTCTAGGAAGACCGTCATCGGAGAGGGCTACTACACAACCGTATCGATGAACTTTACTATAATAAACTACGGAACAGAGACAGAGAACTTCAACTTAACAACCCACACAGGCACCGCCGTCCAGAACCAGACACTATCATTGACCAGCAGAAACTCCACAACCCTCACCCTCACTCTAGACACCACAGGACTAGAAATCGGCATCTACCCCTTAGGTGCCTACGCAGAGCCTGTCGAAGGCGAGACCTACACCGCCGACAACAACTGCACAACCCCCATAATCATCACCATCCCAGGCGACGTAGACGGCGACTTCGATGTAGACCTATATGACGCAGTGAAGCTCCTCGTCCGCTACGGCAGCGAAGAACCCGACTCAAACTACGACCCTAACTGCGACATAGATAACGACGGCGAAATCTTCCTCTACGACGCCGTCATACTCCTCACACACTACGGACAGAACTATTCTTAAGAAAAGAAAAGGAGTAAGAGAGTCGAGAGATTTACTTTCACTTTCCTCTCCCTCTCCCCCTTATCATCTGTTTCATCTTGCTTTTAAGACAAGAGCACGGAGGGTTTGAACGCGGTTGGACTCTTTGCGCCTCGCGAGAAATACTCGCGTCGACGTGCAGACAGAAGATACTGGAGACGCTGGCGAAAGTTGAGCAGACCCACTTGATGGAGCTTATCAGAAAAACTAATAGCACTTACGGACAGATTAAGCGCAACCTCGAGATTCTCAAGGAAGAGAATATAGTCACAATCAAGCGTTATGGGAGATTGAAGATTATCCATTTAAACAAAGGGAATGAAAAGACACGAATACTTCTGAAGGTTCTCCACACGCTAGACAGGCCTATTCCAGACTCTCGAAACCCAAGCTAGTAGCCTGAATACTTCCACTCACCCCCCTTCTCCACCAGGAGCCGTCCCTACATCAGCTTTATCTTGCCAATGCAGAATTCTTGAGCTAGTGTGATCCTTTGAGTCACGAGTCAATGTCTCGAAAGCAAGGTGAAGTGGACGCCGTTAGGCTAGTCCTCCATAATGTGAAGAAGGCAAAGACTAGGAGAGAGGGGGTAAAGTTTTATCCAACCAACCAACCAACATAAAACTTTACCCCAACCAGCCAACCAACAACAACGGACGACGGACGGACCACGACGAACGACCACGATGACCACGACGAACGACGGCGGACGATGGTTGACAGTTAAGGACGGCTAAATGCCTGTTCACCAGATTCCGAACACAATATGGAGTACCTGTGCCAAAAGCTTTTTTGTGTGAGATTAGGCTCCAAACATCGTAGAGTTCTCTGAGAGATAACTTCATAGTTTGTAGCGGATTTTCCGGAGGAACTCCTTTCTTGCTTCGACGTCTTTTTCGGTCTCAATTCCCTTGCTCCTGAAGCCATCAACCACGCCCAATATTCCCCTGCCCTGTTCTGTTTCTAGAATGACTACTTCGAGGGGGTTTGCTGTCGCTGCGTAGATTGTGCACACTTCTGAAACTTCTTTGATTCTGTTCAAGACGTTTATGGGGTAGGCGTTTTTGATGTAAATTATGAAGCAGTGGCCGCAGCTGAGGTTGAGGGCTTTTTGAGCGGCGAGGTTCTTGAGCTCGTTGTCGTTGCCTTCGCTCCTCACCAAGCATGAACCCGAGCTTTCGCAGAAGCCTATGCCGAATCTTATGTTAGGAGCAGACTCTACCAATGCCTCGTAGAGGTCTTCTACGGTTTTGATGAAATGCGCCATGCCCAAGATAACATTACAGTCTTTCACCGCTTCGACTTTTATCGTCTTGATATCCAACATTTCTCCCTCCATAGTTTCTGGTAGCTTTGTTTGTATTTAAACGCACACACGTGTGTTGCCCTTAGATTTTTGCTTCAAGGGTGACATTGCTCGGAGTCGTTCTACAACCTTAGGCAATACTTGGAGAATGTAGTCAATATCCTCTTCTGTGTTGTGCTTTCCAAGCGAGAGCCTCAGGCTTCCTCTGGCTTCTTCTGGCTTAATACCCATTGCGAGGAGCACGTGACTTGCCTCGCCAACCAGAGAAGAGCAGGCGGACCCGGAAGAAGCAGCTACTCCTTCCGTGTCGAGTCTCAGGACCACCGCTTCTCCTTCGATGTATGAAAAGCGGAAACTGGCGTTGTTCGGTAATCTTTTCGTAGGGTGTCCGCTAAGGTAGGTTTCCTCGATTTTCAAAACCTCTTTTATGAGCTTGTTTCGAAGGCGAGTGAGACGTTCTGCTTCGGGCTTCATCTCTTCCTCTCGAAGTTCCACCGCTTTGGCAAATCCCACTATGCCGGGAACATTTTCGGTTCCCGACCTCAGACCGAACTCATGTCCGCCGCCTTGCACCAGTGGCTCGATTTCGACCCCCTTTCCAACATAGAGAGCGCCCACTCCCTTCGGTCCATACAGTTTGTGGGCGTTAATCGTCATCGAGTCGATACCCATTTCCTTAACGTTGATGGGCAGTTTGCCGAAGCTCTGAACCGCGTCTGTGTGGAACAGGGCGCCGTGCTTGTGACATATTTTTGCTATTTCTTCGATGTGCTGTACTGTCCCCACTTCGTTGTTTCCGTGGATGACTGATACGAGTGTCACGTTCTTTTCCAACGTATTCTTAAGAGCATCCAACTTCAACAACCCATACTTGTCGACGGGCAAGTACGAAACCTTAAACCCTTGTTTTTCCAGCCATTTCGCCGAGTTCAAGACGCAGTCATGCTCGATTGCAGAAATAGCAATGTGACAGCCAGCTTTACCTTCTTTGTAGGCGTGTCCTTTCGTTACGAGGTTGTTAGCTTCGGTTGCACTCCCAGTGAATACTAACTCCTCAGTGTTAGCGTTCATGAACCCCGCGATATTTTCTCTGGATCTTTCCAAGGCTCGTCTTGCTTCAACGCCGAAAGAGTTCAACGAAGAAGCATTGCCATAAAACTTGGTGAAAAAGGGCTGCATAGCCTCGACTACTCGTGGGTCCACAGGGGTCGTTGCAGCGTAGTCCACGTAAATCTTTTTGATAGCTATCCGCTCCTAGATTAAGAGTTTAGGAATGGAGATTCTTAAGCTGTTTTATTCAGCTTGGCTTCACGCTCTAAAATGCTCGAAGAATTAGTGTGTCCGAGCAGATTTAGATCCTCAGGTTTAGATTTCCTATGTTTAGTTAATTGAACCGCTTATTCGGTACGGCGACTCGCACCATTTTCACACTCTTCTCAGTTAACAGAAATTCTTAATCGCATAAGCTTATTCTGTTTGTTAGCCCAGTGGTTCAAAATAGCAGCGTAGCGTTGAAACCAGAGACCTAATCAAAATGCTCAAAAGCAAGAGTGAGACAGTGAAAGCCTTGACAAGGTATCCCTCTCCATCGAAACGGGAGCGCGCGCAAACGCTCTTCCTATAACCTACTTTTTCAGAAGCGTAAGGTTCTCGATTCTGCCTCAAGGCAGACTTTGCCCTCGAAACGAATCTGCTGAATTTGCTTTGACCACGATTGCGACCATTATTATCAGTGTGGGCGCCTTCAGAATTGCAATGTGCAAGGCTAGTTGATCACAGGCTATGCCAACGTGACTAGTGGAGTGATGGAAAGCAGTAGTGGAGCGATTAATAGGGCTGTCATGTTTGTTAATTTCATGAAAATGTTAAGCGATGGACCCGCAACGTCCTTTAGCGGGTCACCCACCGTGTCGCCGACAACTGAGGCTGCATGCATTTGGGTTCCCTTGATCCAGAAGCCCTTCGCCTCTATGCTCTTCTTTGCGTTATCCCACACTGCTCCGCCGAATATGAAAAATGACGCCAGAAGGGCTGCGGTGCATGTTCCTCCTAGCAGCATGCCACCCAATGCATATGGTCCGAGTATCAAACCCATCAGAATCGGCGACGAGAGAGTCAAGAGAGTCGGCAGAATCATTCTCTTTAAGGCGTTCTTTGTGCTGATGTCGATACACCTGTCATAGTCCGGTTCTGCTTTGCCTTCCAGGATTTTTGGGTTCTCTTTGAATTGTCTTCGAACTTCGTCGACCATCTCAAACGCTGTCTTTCCGGTTGCTCCAATTGTGAAAGATGAGAAGAGAAAGGGTATTGCCGCCCCAACCAGAATGCCAATAACAAAGGATTGGCTTAGCCTTGCCTGCCAAAGCCCCACTACTTGGCCATATGTGGCAAAGAGCACAACCGTTGATACGGTTCCAGAAGCTGTGGCAAACGCTTTGGCATAAGCTTTCGTCGTATTGCCCATGGAGTCGAGTCTCTGCATTGTCCCGTTAGCTTTGGCTGACAGCCCAACCATCTGCACTATCCCCTGCGCATTATCGCTGATTGGCCCGAAAGCGTCGCCTGCCATAATTATTCCGATGGCCAGGTCGGTTCCAAGGTTTGCGGCGACGACACCATAGATGGAACCGTTTGTGATAACGTAGGAGAACAATATTGCGCCTATCATAGAGATGAAAGGCAGGAATGGGCTTTGAAACGCGTAGGACATACCTGTAATGACGTTCATCGCCGCTCCTCGTTTTGACGCTTCTTCCATCGCTTTGACGGGTCTTCCCTCGGTACCGATATAGTATTGCACGATTAGACCTACAGTGGTGCTGGCGACTATACCGCTTAGTGTGCAATAGAAGATTCTTATGTCGTTCAAGAGCCACATGGTGGAGATGTATGCTCCGACAACGGCGACGGCGGCTGCAGCGAACAGCCCAATGTTGAAAGACATTATTGGTCTCAGCTTTTTCCAGCCTCTGACAAGGAAAACTCCGGTGATCGTGGCTATGATCCCTGTTATACCGATAGCAAACGGGAACATCAATACGTTTGTTCCCCACACTCCCAAAGACACACTCCAACCGATAATCATCGCTGTCACGTAATCATCGCTTATTGACTCGAATAGGTCTGAGCCTCTTCCAGCACAGTCGCCTACGTTGTCACCCACCTGATCTGCGATTACTGCTGGGTTTCTGATATCGTCTTCTGGTATGCGCTGTTCGATCTTGCCCACCAAATCTGCACCAATGTCGGCGGCTTTCGTGAAGATTCCGCCACCAAGTTGTGCAAAAAGGGCGGCAAGGCTTGCTCCAAATCCATATCCAACCATCAGATTTGGGTCTCTATATCCCCAAAGAATGTAGAGTACGCTTATTCCGATGAGGCTGAGCCCTACTACTGACAACCCCATCACAGCGCCTCCTCTGAAAGCAAGTGTAAGCGCTTTCGTTGGTGATGTAGCAGCGGCGTTTGCTGTTCTAACGTTCGCCCTGACGGCGATGTTCATCCCAATATATGCCGCCACTAGAGAAAGCAGCGCTCCGCAGTAGAAGGAGAGAACTACTTCTGCTGAACGGAAAATTGCGGCCATAGGAAACGATACGAGAAGGATGCAGAAAAGAATCGTCTTGTATTGTCTCTTAAGAAAGGTTTTTGCACCGTTTCTAATGTACCTAGCTACTTCGCGCATCTGAGGAGTTCCAGGGTCTTTCCGGTAAATAGACAGGGTCAGATATGCCACGATAAGCATTGCAAAGGCTCCAGTGGCCATAGCGACCCATACAAGATTCATCCTTCACCGTTTCTCCTGCTCCTTTTGGCATTCGCCTTTTTTTGAACGAACTCCCTTCATACCCCAAAGCCCAGCTTATAAACCCTTCTCCGTAGATCTCTAAGAATCCTCAGTACCGAAGAGAGAGCCTGTGGAAGGGGGCAGGCAAGTATCTCCTGAGCCACCTTTGGGTTCCCTCTATATGGAGGAAAGTTGCTAGAAGGTTGTGTCGACTGGGTGAAAACCACCTGCTTCCAAAGCCTTCTCAAGTGCAGCTTGCTTCAGAGAACCAAAGTTGTCCACGGGCAGATAGGTGATCTTGTAACCCTCTCGTTCCAGCCACCTCGCCGAGTTCTGCACGCAATCATGCCCGATCGTGGAAATAGCTATGTGGCAGTTAGCCCTACCAGCTTTGAAGGCGTGCCCCTTCAGCACGATGTTGTTTGCCTCGGTCGCGATGCCGGTGAAAATCAGCTCTTTGGCATCCACGTTCATGAATAATCTAAATAGACCCTTCCTATGAGCACTCCGCTCCTCTGCAAAAGAGGGATATGCGAGTCTTGTCTCAACTGTTTCTGAGACGGGTCCGAGGGGATTTGAACCCCCGTTCTCCGGCTCCGAAGGCCGGCGCCTTAATCCTGACTGGGCTACGGACCCACAGAGAGCATAAGTGCGAAGGCGATTAAAGAGTTTCTACTGAGAGTAATTACGATCGGTAGCAGTTTATTCTGATTTTGGTACAATAATTCGTGCAGACGGGTTACAGCGCCATTCTAGTAACCAACTGTGCCTAAGAAACAACACAGAAGCAATCAACAGCTCAATTTAACAACGAAGACAACTTAAAAATGCTTATAATCGGCAGCGGGTTTATTCTACTTTTGCCTACGAGGCGGGCCGGTAGCTCAGCATGGTTAGAGCGTTCGGCTGATAACCGAAAGGTCGAGAGTTCAAATCTCTCTCGGCCCATCTAGAATTCCTCCGAATCGTTTTTCGTTACCTGAGAACGCGCATTGGACAGAATATTATGAACCTCTGGAAATTCGAATCCAAGAACTACGTGCTAAATACAAGAATGATCCTGAAATCCTAGAGGTGCTTAAAAAGCATCAAAATGAGATAGATATGGTGAGGAGAAACCCAAAGGAGTTTAAGTCTGCTTTTTACATACTGCAGAAGCTATGAAGGCTAAAAACTATATTGAAAAATGGGAATTTTGCGAGGAAAAAAGATTTTGGGAGATCCCCGAGTTGGAGAGGTTCAACTCCAATTCTCCCCATGCTGTCAAATGACAAAAAAGCGAATGATGGACAATTTTCTGTCCATTCAGATGACCTAAATATTTCCAATTGTTTTTCAGTGTTTACGATGAAATAAGGGTATCTTTTTTTGATTTTCTGGATCTTGTCTACAATTTTATCTCTGAGGCTGCCGTAGGGTATCCACAAAGGGTCACTATGAGAAAATGGGGTATAGAATGATATGCTCATGCCTTTCACATAATCGTAAAACTCCTTAGTTACCCCTTCAATTTCATTCATGTTTAGTCTGTTCAATGTCATGTTAATCAGAATGATGTCATTTGGCGAATTAATTACATTGTCTTTAACTTTTTGATAAACGTTAAAACCAACAGTCGTTGCTCCTCTAATCTTGTTATGGATTTTTTCTGTTCCGTCAACAGAGACGCTGAACCCTACGTTTTTCAGAAATTCGGGAAATGGTACAGTCCCATTGGTTATTATTGCACAGTCTATTTCTTTTATCAGCGCCTTTACTACGTCTAAACGTAAAAGAGGTTCACCACCACATAAAGCAATGCCGAGAATTCCCATTTTTCTTATTTCTCTTGCTATTCTTGTCCATTCTTTTGCGCTGAGTTCAGACTGGCACCTGCTTTTCCACCAATAACAGTGCATACATTTAATATTGCACCCGTTTGTAATGTCAAATGAACCGAAAATGGGAGTTTTTATATTGCTTTTCTTCAGATTTTTATACCATTTATATAGATCGTAAATCTGTGTCAAACTCAATCTTCAATTCTTCCGTTTTCAATTACCTATATGATCGTAAATTTTCCGACACTAAACATTAAAAAAGGGTTCACAAATGTATTTAAGTGCATCTATCACTGATGAGAGCTAGATTTAGGGGGCCATCTCCACTTTGGGTAGGGTTCAAATTCCGCCCTCAGACTCAAAACCACACTGGAATTTTCGCCTCTTGTTGCAGTCATTTTCCAAAAAAAAAGAAAGGGAATTGTCTGGTCTTGATTTAAACGGGTTTTTATTGCTTCTTCCCGTGGATTAGCTATCATCGTTTCCGTATAAACTACGTCTTGAAAGCGAAGGCGCATATGCCAATTGCTTATGTGTCTAGATATCTTTAGCGCTTAAACGCTTAAACCAATATACTTATAAGCTACTAAGCACATAATGTATTATGCAGATAAGTAAAATGCACGTATGCAAAAATTGAAAGTTGATGAAAAATGATAACAAAAAGAAAAGCAACACTTGGCATCAGGCATTTTGCTTATTGGAAACACATCTGACACGTGCGAATCGTGCACAAAAACTAAGAAGCAAAAAATTGATAGTCGGTGATTAAAATGGGCCGAATCAGCGTTGAACTCTCAGATGAGTTGGAAAAGAAGCTCAGGTTCAAGACCATCGAAAGATTTGGCGGGAAAAAAGGCGACCTATCGAGGGCTGTCGAAGAAGCCGTAAGAACATGGGTCGCCAACGAAAAATAGATGCATAAACAAAAGCCCCCCACGTTGGTCATGTGCGCGCATGCATTTTCGGATAACGCGCGCGAAGAGATGGACTCCGCTGTTTCTTGCTTTTTTCAAAGCAACAAAGAAGTGAGTGTTAGATGAAGCGCGCGTAAATATGGAAGTAAAAAATGTATGTCTGAAAAAGTGATTCTTATAGATGGTGCTGGATGGGGAGAACTCATATTAGGTGTGGTAATCGGCGCCCTTAACCTTAACCTCCCAGACCCTAGATACATGGAACGCAGGGTCCCAACATCGTCTTTCCAGCCGCCAAACTTCGAGAACAAAAAATATCTGGATGACACAGTGAAAATCGCGGATAAGATCGTTAAGGTTATGCAGCCTAATGTGGAAACCATCTTCAAAGTATGCTCAGGATATGTTCTTTCCAGCATACGTACACGCTTGAGAACTGGGATTCAAGGTGGAAGAAGTGAAGGTCACAGGTGAACTCCAAGAAAAGGTTGAGCGAGGCTACATAAGATGGTGCAAGGAGATGGGAGTCCCAGCGGAAAGACTGGAAGACAGAGGACGCTTTTGGGCATTTCTAGAATGGATTTCGGAAAGCCCTGGGTTGAGGGAAAAACTCGTGAAGACGGGATGGCAAAGTTGGAGAAAGAAATGGCGAGAAAAAGCATTCAGGGAAGGTAGTATGGCATGTTAAGAACGAGAAACGTGTCCGATAGAAACCGTAGCAGACTCGAGATCATAGCGGAGATTCTGAGGGACTTGCGGGTACCAACTTGTTGGACGAAAATTATGTCTCAATGCAATATGAACTCAAAACAATCAGGGCAATACTTGAGTTTATTGAGGTCAAGTGATCTTATTCGGATAGATGCGACTGCTAGAAAAGTTACGTATCAGAGAACAGAAGCTGGCCGAGAGTTTTTAAAACATTATAACACGATAGTTCTGTTGCTTGATCCTAGCATTTCTGCACCCTCCCTAATTTAACAACACAAAAAGCTCACTGAACCAAAAAAGGGAAAATGCGTGAAACACGTGTTGAAGCCCACGCGCACGACAACATGTTTATTTCTAGAAAGGATGCTATTGACAGTTGAAAGATGAGGTGACAGAAAACGAGTAGAGAACAGAATACCCGAAGAAAAAAAATGGGTGTGAGTAAAGAGCATGGTCATCAAACCAGAAGAGCTCGTGGTGGAAAGAAACAGAAGAGAAGATGAGAACGAGCGCGGCATTACGATTCGAAGACAACAAAGTACAGAAATTCCTCAAATTTCACAAATTTCAAGATTGCACGTCGCGGTTTTTCTGAGTAACTGCCACTTTGAAATTTCGCATACTTTTCAACTGGATTAGCAGTAATACTGCCAAATTACAATGCCCGCCGCGAGAGTCGTTCACATGTATGCACCTATGCCTTTATAAGAGCGCAAGCACCACTATAGCCGAAGAGCTTTCTTTATCGCGTAGGCATGTCCTACCAATACTGGAATCTTTTCGAGCTTTATCAAAGAGGTAGATACAATTGTGCAGCTTAAGAGCGGGTATAGTAACAAACTGTAGAAAATGCAAGTCTTCTGTACGAGTTCATTGTACACAGAAGAAGAAAACGCGGACAAAGACATACGTAGACAATCGGAAGAAAGGTGTTGCTTGAGATGCTTAAGCTAGACGACCGAGTAAAATGTCCCCAATGTAATGAAAGAAGTCGTGTTGTCTGGGTTTCGGAAGATGGTAAACGAGCAGCAATCCGATGCCAAAGACATCACAGCCAGATCGTCCGCGGTCATTCGATGTTCGGTTCCACTGCGCGTCCTCAAACTAAACCCCAGAAAAACATGGTCTTTATTGTGGAAACTGAAGAGGCGACCTCTGCCTCGGTGGAGAGGTGAAGGGAATTGGGTAAGAGAAAAATCGTCAGCGAAAATGATTTGGGGAAGATTAAGTTGCCCGTTGCCAACGACGTGTTGGGCATAGCTGTCAAGATGCTGGGTTTTGACAGGATGATGGTAAAGTGTGAAGATGGCAAGGAACGATTGTGCAGAGTTCGGGGCAAGTTGAAGAGAAGAGTCTGGATTCGTATCGGCGACATCGTCCTGGTTTCCCCTTGGGACTTCCAAGCTGACACTCGAGGCGACATTTATGCAAGATACAGAAGAAACGAAACAGAATGGCTAAGAAGCAACGGGTACCTCACCCTTGAAAAATGAGGCGTCACATGCGCATAATGCGCACACCTAAGAAGAAAGATTAGAATTAGCAAAACCTTTCTCACGTGCTCGGCTGGTGATGCTTTGAAAGAACGATCGCCTTGGTGGCACATGACAATAAAAAAGCTGATCTAGTGGAGTGGGCTGACTTTAACAAAGGAACTTTAGCTCTTCACAACCTATACGCAACGGGAGGAACCGGGAAGAAAATCATCGACAAAACAGGTCTAAACATCACTCTGCTTAAGGATGGTTCGCATGGTGGAGACATGGAGATCGGAGCTCTGATCGCTAACGAGAGATTGGACTACTTGATTTTCTTCTGGGATCCGTTGGAATCTCTTCCTCACGATGTCGACGTTAAAGCCCTTCTTAGGATAGCAGTATTGTACAACGTGCCAACCGCTTGTAACAGAGCAACAGCAGATCTAATAATTTCCAGCCCACTGTTTCAGAGTGGAGAATACAAGCCGAAAAAGAAGTAGAAATCAAAAACACGGTAATGGCAGAAAGAAGATAAGCGCACACTTAGGTGGCTTTGAGATCTTTTAGAAGACTTAGGAACTGCTGTCTTTTCTTAATGTTGTTGTTCTTTTCTGCTTCCAATATGACATGCTGCAACCAATCTCTCAGTTCAGAGTTATAATCTACGTCGGGTGGCTGCCTTCTCTCCGCTCTGTTGATCCATGCTTGCGCTGATCTGTCTAACTGTTTGTTTACCGATTTCATAGTATTCACCTCGTGCTTTTTCAGTAGAATGGTCAAAAGATAAGTGACAAAACACAGTGAAAGCATTCTGTCAATATTCTCTAAGAGAATCCTACGTATTAATGAAATACACATGGTCGCATATTAAGGTATGTGTGTAATCGGTGGTCTGGAATCCTTGTCAAAGTCTTCATCTGTATGGGGAGGCAAGAGGAATCTCCACAGTGAGGAAGGAAAACACCTGCAAAGATAAATACCATTTCAAGCAAAGATAATTACTGCATTATTAACCACTATTAGTGTTTGAGGTGTGAAATGGTGAAATGGGAGTACAAAGTGCTTCCGCTAAAGACAAGGGTCCATGCAGACCGCCTTGTAACAGATGGAAAACCCGTAATGGAGAGCGTTCAAAACGAGTTAAACGTTTTAGGAAAAGATGGATGGGAACTAGTGAGCGTTCAAAACATTCGCCTGGAAGATGGTAGACTATTTACAGTTGCCTATCTTAAACGTAGAAAGCTATGACTCAGGTTCTAAGAAAAGCCAATGACCAAGAAGGAAAGAAAAAGCGCAAAGAGAAACGCTGAAGCCTTGCGCCTTATGCTTGCATGGGGAAGCTTTTTGATGTGTGCCTAGCAGCAAATTATGGAATTTTAATCTCCTGCACTAGTGAAGATGTCTCACGTAAATTCTCTTTTCTACAAAAAGCAAATGCTAAATCTCCGATTCCAGATATATCCTTCTCTGGGAGTTCCGTGGGGAAGCCTAAGCCTTTTAGTAAGCCTGAATGTAGAGGCTGTGTCTTCAGAGGAAGCAGGTACTGTTGGAGTGAATGCCCCTACAACATTTGGCGAACAGAATAGGCTTCTGGAACATGTGCGCTCTGGTGAAGTGAACAAAAACGAATAAGAGAAAGTCAAGGTAGAATCTGCTTATGCATTGTTCACATTGTGGAATATGCTGTGAAGAAACTGAAATGTTGCTTTCTAACGCAGACGTTGAATGTTTGGAAAGGATGGGAATTAGCAAGCAGAAGTTTGTACGCTATGACAGGCAAGGTTTCGCCAGACTGCGAAATCGCCACGGATTCTGTGTTTTCTACGACGTTGCAAAACGCCGCTGCAAGATTTATAGACACAGACCTCTGGGATGTCGGGTTTATCCAGCAATGTACAAAGAACGAAGAGGAATAGTGGTGGTAGATGGTCTTTGTCCGATGAAGGACACCGTCTCGGAAATAGAACTCAAAAGAAAAGGTAAAAAAGTGATAGAGCTTCTGCGAAGAATAGACACCGAAGCAACACACAGAAATGCACGCATCTGAACAAGAAGAGGATATTGTCGCGTGTGTAGCGTACATACTATACTGTTAAGTCTTTTACCCAATAAGGCTACGATGTCTCCACTCTGGGCTGGTTCAAATCTCTCCCGGCCCAATTTCTCACCCTTCGTTATGGTGTTCCTTTAAATATCTCCCTAACTATGAGCTCTTTGAAAGCCACGGAAGTAAGCGTAATGTCAACTAGAGAGTGTGCTTCAACAAACGAAAGGGCTAAGGTTTACTTCGGCTCAATCCAGCATGGCAAAGCCCACGCCTCCGCAGGTTTAGCGGCAAAACTGGACAGAATCCTCGAGCTGCTCGACTTCTCAACAATCCAGAAAAAAGACAAGGTCGCTATAAAGATGCACTTGGGCTTCGACGATGGGTACCAAACGGTGCCCGTGTTCTTCGTACGCAGAATCGTAAAAGCCATCAAGCAGACTGGTGGATGGCCGTTCGTCACCGACAACCCGACAGCGGTCTACAACGCAGTCGACCGAGGATACACGCAAGAAACATGCGGATGCCCACTGATCCCAGCAACGGGCGTCAAGGACGGGTACGTCAAGACCGTTAACATCGGCTACCGAAACGCGGAGACGTTAGAGATGAGCGGCGTGTTACACGACGCAGACGCCCTCGTCGACTTGACGCATGCGAAAGGCCACGGCACGAGTGGCTACGGCGGCGCAATCAAGAACCTCGGCATAGGCGGATACGCAGCCAAGTCGAGATGGGAAAAGCTGCACGGAGTCGAGAATTCCATACGGTACTGGGACCCCGAAAGATGCACGCCAGAACACGCCCAGAACCTCGTGAAGAGCTGTCCCTACGGCGCCATCCACTATGACTCTGAGAAGCACCAACTGAAGGTTGACCTCTACTCATGCAAGAACCAGAACTGCTTAGCCTGCTTGAAGGCAGACGAGCAAGTTGGAAGCCTACAGATTAAGCCCGAATTCTTCGCTGCGTTCCAAGAACTAGTCGTGATAGCCACAAAGAAAGTCTTAGACACGTTTGACCGAGACAAACGGTTCTTCCTCAACTTTGCCCTCGAAATAACCTCTGAATGCGACTGCTTGGGAATGCCTCAACCATGCGTCGTTCCAGACATCGGCATCCTCGGCAGCCGAGACATAGTAGCCGTGGAAACCGCAACACTAGACATGATCGCAAGGGCGGGGCTGATGGAGAAGGAGATTCCGCCGAGCATGAAATGCGTCAACCTAGACCCTAACGCACGTTTGCATCCTTTCGAACGCATCTGGGGAGCGATGAAAAGTCCATACATCGCTACTACCTTCGCGGAAAAGCAGGGCTTGGGCACCACAAACTATGAGCTTGTGGAGGTTCTGTCTCCTGAAGAAGTGGCTAAGATGCCCGAGACAAAGCAGGAATACGAGCGCAAGCCTTCGTTCTTCTAATGCCCCTAGCCGACTTCATTGAGCAGTTCTTTAACTCGTCTTTCTACCTGGTCTCTGATTTGCCTAACCCTCTCAATCGGCTTGCCCTTAGGGTCTTCGATTTCCCAGTCCACCACCTTCTTAAGTAAGGGCAAGGGGCAGAATCCTTGAGCGCCACACCCCATGACCACTACCACGTCAGCTTCTTTAACCATCTGGTCGTCGATGAGTTTCGGCTTGTTCTTAGAGACGTCAATCCCCCTCTCCTGCATCGCTTTTGCAACAACAGGGTTAACTTCAGGCGACGGCATGGTGCCCGCGCTTTTCGCTTCAACTTTGCCCTTACCAAAAAGATTCGCAAAAGCCTCCGCCATCTGGCTTCTACCCGCATTCTCAACGCAGACAAAAAGAAGCTTCTTCATCTTTTCAAACCCTTGCATAAACAGAGCAGTGAAAACACTCATAACTATTATGGATACTTTGCGCACATGCTGAAGGTGGAGTCAAAACCATTCCTTTCCTTGTCTTCCGATCAGTAGCTTTCTGGAAAGTGCTCCAGAGACACTGGAAGCGCTATGAAAACCACCACACTCAAGGCAATCAGATCCCACTGGACTGGAGTACCGCTCAGGGCCTAGATGGGGTTCAAATCTCCTTTTGCTTACTCTCGGGTTTTTCTACTAACTCCAGCACTATCGAGCCCTTGTAACCACATTCCTCGCAAACATATACCTCGGGCAACAGCCAAACGTCAAATTTACTCGACAAACGAATGTGAGGGTTGCCGCATTTCGGGCAGTATTTTTTCGTCGGTTTTCTACGCTTCAGACTGCCGAATAGTTCGCGTAGAATTCCCAGCCTACTCAAGCTTCGCTCGCCCTTGCTCATTGGAGTTCTATGTTTTGTTCCGGAAAACCTAACTGAATGAGAACCGTTTTGACCCTTTCGCGTTGGTCTCCTTGGAGGATTATTTGGTTGTTCTTCGCCGTTCCGCCACAAGCGCAGAATGTTTTTAGCTTTTGCGCGAGTCGACCGAGGTCTTGGTCTTTGTCGTTTATTCCCTCAATGATTGTTGTTGGCTTCCCGAACTTGCGAGTCTCGCGGCGTATTTTTATGCGCTGTTGTTCTTTGCCGATCTCGATGCAGACGCAGATGTCTTTTGGAAGTCCGCATGTTGGACAGATTTCTGCCATGTTGCTCAACTAGCTAAAGAATGTTGGCGATATTTAAGATTTTCAATATCCCGATATGAATCCAAAGAGTGAAGGGCTACGCAAGAATGTTCTTGGAATCGCTGATCCTAATAGCAACTGCCCTCCGCGATGTATATCCTTGTCTGAAAGGAAGAATGCTACCCTGGCAAAATAACCAAACTTTCTTCTCAGCAACGCTTAATACCATAATTCTTGCCCATAATGACCAACTTGGGCGGTTGCAATGGTGAGGTATAAAATTGAGATTGACCGCAACGGTTGCATCGCCTGCGGAACATGCTACACGTTAGACCCTTCCCACTTCGAGTCTGACACCGAGGGAAAATCGCAGATGGTTAGGGGCGAAACGGAGGCTGAGAAATCCTCTGGAACCTTTGAGGACAATGAAATCGATACAGCCCGAGAGGCAGAGACAGCATGTCCCGTATCTGTCATAACCGTGACAGAAACTGTAATTTCTCTAAGCTATGCAGAGTGCTCTTGCTTGGAATGCTGTGCTTATTTCTCGAGTCTTCTGTTTATTTCGTCCCAGTTCACGATGTTCCAGAAAGCTTCAATGAATTTTGCTCTCTCGTTCTTGTAATCTAGGTAGTATGAGTGTTCCCAGACGTCGAGGACCATTAGAATCCTGAATGCAGGGTATACGTTGACGTTGTGTTTTTCTATCTGCATTATTATGGGTCTTTGAGTTTGCCTGCAGAGGGTTAGCGTAGCCCACCCTGAGCCTTCAGCTGTGTTTGCAGCCTCCGAGAATTCTTTCTTGAACCTCTCGAAGCTTCCGAACTCCTTCTCTATGGCATCGCCTAGGGCGCCGCCTGGTTTTCCGCCGCCCTTGCTGCTCGGTGCCATGCTGGGCCAGAACAGTGAGTGGAGGATGTGTCCTCCTATGTTGAAGGACAGTGTTTTTAGGGTGGATTTCATGTCTAAGTCGGTGTTTTCTTTTCGTGCTTTGTCGAGTTTTTCGAGGATTGCGTTGGCGCCGTTCACGTATGCTTGGTGGTGTTTGTCGTGGTGTATGGTTAATTGTCCTTGGGAGATGTGGGGTTCTAAGTCCTTGTAGCCATAGGGCAGTTTTGGTAGAGCGTAAAACTTGCTTTTTTCCATGTTTATCACGACTGGCTATTGTATGTGCATGTTCTATATTTATCGTTTTTTGAAGCGTGCCTATATGTAATAATGATGGTTGTGATTCGTAGAAGATTAGTCAGAACTCAAGGTTTAGTTTGACAGAAGGGGTTTATTTTTCTATGCTGATGTAGAGGATGTTGTTTCCCCTGACTAGGACGCTGCCGTAGTTGGCGATGGGTTTGTCGCCTTTGCATTCGGTGGCGCCTTCGAGGATTATGTTCATGTGTCCGTCGCATTTTGTCATGACGCCCTTGTACGTGATGCCGTTCTTCAGGGTTATCGTGACGTGGTTCTTCAGTTGCTTTACCAATACGTTTAGGGGTTTCTTGCTCGGTTCTAAGTTGCTCACGTTGGTGGCTCCTAGGGAATATGAGACACTGCGCTACGATATAAAAGTTTTATGAAAGGCTTTTCTGAGCGTGTGATTTGAGCCTTCTCTGCGCCTAGCCTAGACCGTCCTATTAGGCGACAAAATGTTGGGTGGGGATGGTGGAAAGGGTTAAGGCTTTAATTGTCTAATTACTGATGTCTGGAAAAAGGGAGAAAGCCGATATGAAGTTGAAGGTCTTTACTCTGCCTACCTGTACTAACTGTCCTGCAGCAAAACGGGTTTCGCAAGAAATATCCAAACAATATGGGCTGGAGTACGTGGAAGTGGACATAAGCGCGCCCGATGGGCAGTTGGAGGGGCTGATGCATCAGATTATGAGCACGCCGAGCATAGCCATCGACGACGAAGTTCTAGCCCGCGGAAAGCTTCTTTCTAGAGAGGAGCTGGAAAGCGAAGTAAGGAAACGGCTGGGTAAATGAAACTACCAAAGATTAAAGGGTTCGTAGACCTCAGCCTCGTCGACTGGGATGGGCGAATCTCAGCAGTCGTTTTCCTGCCCCACTGCAACTTTCGGTGCCCCTTCTGCTACAACACTACCCTCGTTCTCAAGCCAGAAGAAATGGCGACGATACCTCAGGACGAAATCGAACAATACTTGACGAAGAGCAAGGGTTGGCTCGACGGCGTAGCCATAACGGGGGGCGAACCGACCATCCACAGCGAACTTCCAAGTCTGTGCAGACGAATCAAGGAGTCGGGCTTAGGCGTCAAACTGGACACTAACGGCACTAACCCTGCAATGCTGCAGAAGCTGATTGAGGAGGGAATCGCGGATTACGTTGCCTTGGACGTTAAAGCACCCCTCACTATGGAGGGCTACTCGAGAGCGGTCGGCGTTAACGTGGAAAAACTGCTTAGGGAAGTGGAGACATCAATAGAAGTTTTGCTGAGTAGCTCCGTGGATTACGAGTTTCGCACGACGTTGGTTCCTACGATTCACAGCAAGGACAACCTCGAACAAATCTGCAGCAGGATAAAGGGCTGCAGAAAATACGTCCTGCAGAACTTCAAGGATTATGTGGAAACTCTTAACCCGAAATTCAAGAATATCAAGCCTTTCACTACGAGGGAAATGGAAGAATTTTTGAAGCTAGCTAAGAGTATAGTGTCTAACACTTTCTTGAGGTAGCTAGCTTACGGCGAGTTTTCCCAAGACCGATTCTGGCACGAATTCCTCCCTCGACCTCACCGAGGCTTCTTCCACGTAGAGCTGGATTGCGTAGTTCAATGCATCTTCGCTTACGGGAATGTAGTCTAAGCTGGACTGAAAATAGCTGAGAAGAGATGCTGCACACGCAAAGCGGATAGCACGGTCCTCGAGCCTAGCCGAGAAACGGACAACCTCGTGGGGAATCTCTTGCAAGATTGCTTTTCGCGCTTTCATCAACATCTCTTGAGCCTTCGGAGTGAGCATCACGGGCTTCGACGGAAACCTGTTCTGCACCAGAGGATGTTTCGTCTCAGCCGCATAAACTAATGCCAAGTGGTCCCGAATCTGTTGCGCCCCTTTTTCGACGTCGATTTCTCCGAAAGCCAGCCTCATCTGACTCTCCGCAATCTCCACAAACCGCTGCTTAGTGAGCTTGTGCAGACGACAGAGCATTCGGTCTTCGATTGCACTGAAATTCGGGTCCTGAACGGTCACTTCGTAGCCCCTGCCGAAAGCCGCCGACACGTTGTAGTTTACGCTGAAGAACCCGCTGAAACGATAGGGACCGATGACCTCGCGGTACATTTCGTACTTGATTTCACCGCGCTCCATAGCGAGTTTCAATGGCTCCACCATCCCCTTGTACTTGAACCAGTCGTTAAACTCGGGCACGATGAAGTTGAAAACCTGTCCAGCATAAGCTTGACCTATGCGGATAAACCTGGCAGGAGTGATGCCTCCAGCGTAGCGGTTGCGCCCAGGAACCCCATAGGGCGAGATTTTCGCGTCGGGCTTTCCGAGGATGAGGTCTCTGACTGAGAAACTCTTTCCCGTGCCGGGCTCACCGAACAACGAAAGATTCCATCCTGTCCTCATCCCTGTCCTGCCTTCAGCGTGGACGATGTCGACGTCTGCTAACCCATACTGCTGAGTGACGCTGAGCAAACTGTCAAAGTACAAGATCAAGCCAAACAGGTTCTTCAGATAGTCGGCGAGGCGCGAGATGGAGAATGACTTGCCAAACTCAACCGTCTTTTCAACTCGATTCCTAAGCAGGTCGCTCAAGTAGCCGTCTAACTCGCGGCCCATCCCCTCTATCACTCGACGTTCCTCAGACAAGTGGTCAGCTTCTGCTGGAGCCTCAATAGTAGTGAGGGCTTCTTCCCTCCTTGCTCCTTTCGGAGTCAACCCGAGCTCCAACTGGATTATCGGAGACGTTTCCTCCAGTATTGCCCATTCTTGGAATTGTTTGCTTCTGTAGGAAACTACTATGACCTTCAGTTTCTCCAAGTCCGACAGAATCGGCAGAGGGTCTACGTCTCCTTGGAGGTGCTGCTTAATCTCTTTCAAACTGCAGCCTCTACCCAACTCCACCATACATCTCAAAACATCGACGCAGTTCTTCCCGTATTTCTTTGTCATCTGAGCCACAGTGGCTTGAACTGCCTTCCACGAGCTCTCGAGTTGGAGTGCACCGTTTTCAAACGTGTAGTACTGACC
>CAZPDY010000002.1:0-16163 GCA_964585455.1 uncultured Candidatus Bathyarchaeia archaeon
ACTTTTTTGCCTACTTGGTCGGGTTCGCCGCTGTAGGCGTTTATGATGTCTTGGAAGGTGATGTCTTTGGCTTTCATGTGGGAGAGGTTGAGTCCCCATTTGTGGAGGGCTGAGCCGAAGGCTACTCTGTCGTCTTCTACCGTGACTTGCCAGTCTTTTTTGTGTTCTGGTGGGGCGTATTTTTCGATGAGGTTGTTTACTCGTGAGAGGATTTTTGCGAATCGTGTTTGGATGGCTTGGGGGGTTAGGCGGATTTCTTTGATTAGGCGGTCGACTTTGTTGATGTAGAGGAGGGGTTTGACTCTTTCGCGGAGGGCTTGCATGAGGACGGTTTCTGTTTGTGTCATTGGTCCTTCTACGGCGTCCACTACGACGAGGGCTCCGTCGACTGCTCGTAGGCTGCGGGTTACGGCGCCGCTGAAGTCTATGTGTCCTGGGGTGTCGATGAGGTTGATGAGGAAGTCTTGGTTTTTGTAGTTGTGGGCGAGGCTGATGTTTGAGGCGAATACGGTCATCTGTCTTTTTTGTTCGAGTTCCCAGGAGTCGAGGTAGAGTTTTTGTCCGGCTGTTTGTTCGCTGATGATGCCTGCTGCGGCTAGGAGGCTGTCTGAGAGGGTTGTCTTGCCGTGGTCGACGTGGGCTATGATGCTTGTGTTTCGGACGTGTGTGGGGTCGTTCATGAGTTTGACGATTTCTTCGATTTGTCGGTATCTTCCCATGGTTAGTCCTCCCTGCTTGCTGAGGTGAAGCGGTTTTGAATGTGATCGGTCATTGGTGGTTTCGCCTTTTTTTGTTCGTTGGGCAGAATGGTGATGTCGAACAAGGGTTAAAAGGTTTCGTTGGGCTTGTGTGTGTTCTGTTTTTTTATTCCTATAGGTTCATATACTAGTCTGTCTATTGCCTATAGCATCAAAAACTTGAAAGAAGGCATGGGTTCGATATGAGCACTGAACCAAGCGTGGTATACATTGGGAACAAGCCTCCGATGAACTATGTAATGGCTGTCATCACTGGTTTCAACATGGGCAACACTACTGAGGTTACTCTGAAGGCGCGCGGTCGTGCGATTAGCACTGCCGTGGATGTTGCTGAGATCGTGCGGAACAGGTTTTTCAAGGATGCGAAGGTTCATAGCATTGCGATTGGTAGCGAGCAGATTACTCCTAAAGAGGGCGGGAACCCGAGAAACGTCTCAACGATGGAAATAACGCTACGCAAAGAGTAAGCATTTGAGACTTTAAAATAGCCGCCTACCCCACGTTTTTTTCTTTTGTTTCTCTGCGCAGAGACTAGACCGTCCTAATAGACACCAAACATCAAGGATTTTTAACTGTTAGAGGAAAATCATGAACGTGCGAATCAGTTACTTTTATTACTGCTTAATATAAACCTAGAAATGGCACAGATAGATCAAGTTAGTGTTATGCATGGCTGCTAGACAAGAAGTACTCAATATCCACTTAGCATCACTGCTTAGTAAACTCGGACTCCCAGCCCAAGCCGAAAGAAGACACAGATTTATTCCTGACCTAATAATATCGCACCATTACTTGGGTACGATGCTGGGAGAAGCAGAAATAGGTAACACATGGGATGATGAAAATTCAAGAGAAAAACTTGAGAAAAGGACTCAAGAAAGATTCGAGCAACCTCATTTTGCACATATAGATTTTGCAGTACTAATAACATACCCAAAGAAGCTCATTAAACAGATTGAGATGAAAACCGAAGATAAAATTGAAGAAGAACTTGCAAAAGTAGAAATAGGTTTTGGGATGGCTTATCGGCGATATCCAACTGAAGCTGGATTCAATATTAGATGGTTTCACAGCCCAGTGAATATTACTCAACTTCCTGTAGTTGTAGAAGAAAATGCTAAAGACATCGTGGGTCTAACTCCTGAAGAAATAACAAAAGGACTGATCGAAACAATAGAAGAGGCAGGCAAGATAATACCTAATGTCAAAGAAATGAGAGAAGTTTTTTTGGCAAAATCATCGGAGCTGGATATAGAATCAGAAATTTTCGAAACAGAGGATGACTGCCTCAATTTAACTGTCAAAACCGTTTTTACATTGGGTGGCGTTGCACTATTAATCTACGAACTCGCCAGAGTTCGTTATCCCTTAGAACTCAATGAGTTGTCACCAATCAGCGTGAACAAACTCTTAGAGGGATTAAAGAAACTTAAGCACATCAACTATGTAGAAGTAATAGACTCCGCAATTACAGCGTGGTCCAAACTGCCTAGTCACCCAGAGTTGGAACAGTTTCTTAGAGCGATTTATGCACAAGTCAGAAAAGGTATAGATATCATAAGAAGAGGAGGTTGGGATGTTTTAGCTTTCATATACCAACGTCTTCTCTCTGAGACTTATAGAAAAGCTTATGCAACTTTTTACACTAAACTTCCTGCAGCATATTTGCTGGCAAATCTTTCGGTAGAATCAGAAAGAGACAAGGTTATCGACCCCGCATGCGGAACAGGAAGCCTGTTGGTCTCAGCCTTCTTTGTAAAAAAAAGAGCAGCCTTAAGACCCAAAAGAATTGGCGAACTGCTTAGTAAGAAAATTAAAGAATCTATCCTTGACCACACAAACAAGGAAATTCTGTGCGACATATATGGCTTTGATGCATTAGAAACAGCAGTGTCACTTTCATCAGGAGCACTGACGCTTGCGAGTCTGGCTGTTCCACGGGGACGCTTGAGATTGTTAAACGCTCCAGTGGGTCCAGAACGATCAGGGAGTTTAGATCTACTTAGAAATATGACCATTGAATCAAATCAGCATGGAGTAACTCTTAAAGCCAAAGCAGATGAGCATTTTGAGAAATTGGGGTATATTTTCGATACAGTAATAATGAACCCCCCCCTTTTACACGAAGTGACAGGATACCCACTTTAATTGGAGATCGTGCGAGGCAAGATCTGGGCAGAAGAAACTTAATGATCGGCAAAACAAAGACTACTAATCTATTTGCGGCGGGACTGGCTAAGCCATTCTTGGTGCTTGCAGATAGATTATGCAAAAATAAAGGTCGCATCGCAGCAGTATTGCCAAACTCGATTTTAAGCAGAGAAACGTGGTTAGATATTAGAAAAGCGATAAGTGATTCGTATATAATTGAGTATGTGATTATCAGTTATGCTTCTGGAACACCTAATTTCAGCAGCGACACACTATTTAGAGAAATTCTCCTGGTCTTAAGAAAAGATGGGAAAGATAAGAGTGATGCCAAAACAAGAATTGTTAATTTACTGACACAAATTGATGAATTGAAACTGCACGAGATAGATGCACTTGCCTTCGGCATCAAAACGGGGAAAGAGAAGGTGATACTTCCGGGAAAAGGTCCAAGTACCATTGCGACTACCAGAGAATTGAACTGGTATTCTGTCAAGCCTTTAAGTGATAACTGGTACAGGCTAGCTGCCTTCAAAAATTTGGAATTAACCGAACACCATCTGAACATCGTTGACAATTATTGTACTCCACTGAGTTCCTGCTTCACTATCGGGTCAGTTGTTGATCACACGGATGGTCTTGTCGTATCAAACAAGCCTCAAGGAGAGGGTTATAATGCAGTATGGGGAAGTGGCGAAAAAGCTAAAATCAAAAAGATACGAGACACTCCTCATCACTTCGTTGTAATCACGGATAGAGATAGTGTTAAATGTAATATATGGAGAGAGGAATTTGCAAGCAAACTAATGATTCTCAGAAGGGGGCAACTGGATACCCAATACACGCTCATGTTTATGTTGGATAAGAATGCAGTGTCCAATGTATGGTGGCCATTGCATCCAGTCGACAAACTCAAACCAGCTCATGTTCTAAGCACACTAGCCTTTATGAATAGCACCTTAGGCCTCATTCACATTTTAGGCGAGAGATTAGAGACTAGAGGTCTCTGGATGGAACTTAAAAAAGGACAGCTAACAAATTTACCACTTCCTGCTTTTGAGAAGCTAGGCGTAAGAAATTTGAAAAGGATACTTAAAAAGAATGGTTTGTCTATAACAAACATAGCATCGCTCCCTAAAATCAGAGATTATGTTGCGAGAATGGCTGTTTTAGAGGCGAAGTTCGGTAGCTATAAAGATGCAATTCAAGAAGCATTAAAAGATTCTCAACTCAAACCCAAGGCTGTACTGGATAAAGTCAGTATTGAATTGTTGGAATTATTGGGTTGCAGTATCCCGAAAAATATGTACCAGCTAGTTTTTGACGAGATAAAAGCTCTTAGAATAATCATGGAAAGCACTAATGAAAATGCAGATATAATAAAAGACAAAGGAGCCAGGGCAATCAAAGATGCTGCTGATAAGCTTCAGAAGAAGTTAGATGTATGGTCGTGATTTCGACAAATAGATGATAGGTTTTGTGGTCGTAGGAAATATATTCACCTGAACAATCACGAAATTTTGGAGCGGTATGCTTTTATTTTTGCTGAGCTACACATACCTAACCACCAGAAAGGAGACCTCTTAACATTGTTTAAAGTCAAAACCAGCGACAGTAAACTCCTCACGAACATGTTCTCTGCCATCGCCATTCTCGTCGACGAAGCCACCTTCAACATAACCCCCGACAACATCATCCTCCGCACCATGGACCCAAGCAGAGTAGCCATGATAGACTTCCAATGGCCAAAAACCGTCTTCGAAGAATACCAATGCGACCAGCCACAGAAACTCTGCATAAACATAGCCGAACTACTAAAACTCCTAAAGAGGACGACAAAAGACGAAACCATAGAACTCACCCTCACCCCCGACTCCCCAAAACTCAACATAACCATCACGGGCAAATACACACGAACCTTCAATATGCCAACCCTCGAACCCCAAGAAGAAGAAGTCCCAACACCAAAAATCACCTTCAAAACCACAGCCAAAACCACCACCGAAGGCTTACGCCTCGCCATCGAAGACGCCCAACTCGTCAGCGACCACGTAAAAATCGAAGCAGACCCCGAACAACTAAAACTCACAGCCACCGGCGACCTAATGGGCGCCACCATCCAACTCAAAAAAGGCAGCGACGCACTCCTAGACCTACAAACCACAGAAAACACCAAAGCCACCTACTCCCTCAGCTACCTAGCCGAAATCATCAAAGCCGCAGCAGCCACAAGCGAAATAGCAACACTCCAATTCGCCAACGACATGCCCATCCAAATCGACTTCCACCAACCCAAAGAAGGAAAACTAACATTCTACCTAGCCCCACGAATAGAAGTAGAATAACCTCATGCAGCCCTTCACAAAAGACGACAGAGCCCAATACCCCTTTCTCCCCCAAGCCGCAGAATACATCAAACCCCTAGACCTAACAATCCAAGACATAACAACCCTCAAAAAAATCCTCGAACACGCCGAAAAACGCATAACCGCATCCTTCGACACCCACCCCACCACAACATGCACCACAAAAGAACCCGACATAGAAATCGCCTCCTTCCCCGTCGCCACCATGATCGTCGCCACCATAGGAGACAAATACCTCAAAAAACGCTACGCCCTCCACGAAGCCAAACAAACCCACGAACACCTAAAAGACGAAAAACCCGAAAGAATCATGAAAATAGCCAAATTCTTCAAATGGGACATCACCCAACCAAAAACCGGACCATACTCTTTCACCCTACACTTCGTCAACTACATACAAAACAGCGCCGCAATCCAAGAACCCCAATGGAAACTCATAAACCGACAACTAAACAAAGGCAAAGTCCCCATAACGCAGCACGAAGTCGCCCGTCTCCTCCAAGAAGAAATACGCCGCCACATAGAAACACGTCTTGACACAAAAGTCACAGCCCTACCACCCGAAATCCAAACCACAGTCGAACGCCTAAAGAACACGTTCACCGCCCGCCGAGGCACCATCCAAGCCGAACAATACCCCCAAACCGTCGACCCCGACGCCTTCCCACCCTGCATACGAGCCCTCCACAACGCCCTCACCAGCGGACACCACCTCAGCCACACCGGACGCTTCACCCTCACCACCTTCCTCGTCAACACGGGCATGCCCACCGAAACCATCCTCGACCTCTACCGCAACGCATCCGACTTCAACGAACGCCTCACCCGCTACCAGGTAGAACACATCGCAGGCGAAAGAGGTTCCCGCACCCGCTACCAACCACCCACATGTGCCACACTGCGCACGCATGGAGTCTGCATCAGCCCAGACAACGACTGCACGAGAGTAAAACATCCAATAGCATGTTACAAGAGGAAAATAAGACAAAAAACGCCAAAAAAGTAAAAACAAGCCCCCCTCTCCCGCTCGTGCATACGCAATTATTATAAACAAACTTATATAACAAAACTAAACGTTATAAAGCCTCACACAAACCCCGTCGACACAAACTAGGTGAAAAACGTGAATCAGATAGCGCTCCCGCCAAGCATTTTGGGGAAAGGTTCATGCACACTCTCCACGGGAGCTAAAACGCTGAAGAAGAAACCGTCAGTTGCCATCATGCTCCCCACGTACTGCGAGGCGGGCAACATCGAGAGCCTCATAAGAGAAATCAAACACCTAAAACCAGGTGCACTGATCCTCGTCGTCGACGACTCCAGCCACGACGGAACGGCAAACATCGTGCAGAAACTTCAGGAGGAATACGAAGGTATCGTTGTCTTTACGAGACCTGCTAAGCTCGGCTTGGGAACAGCCATCACCGACGGATTCAAGATAATTCTGTCGCTGGAAAGCCCGCCGGACTACATTGTCACGATGGACGCGGACTACTCTCATAACCCTAAAACTATTCCAGAGCTTCTAGCGACTGCAGAAAAGGGTTACGATTTGGTCATTGGGAGCAGGTACACTGACGGTAGTAGAATTGTTGGATGGCACATCATACGATGGCTGATTAGCCGCGTAGCAAACTCTATCGCGTCGATGATGGTTGGGATGAGGATACGTGATTGTACGAGTGGCTTCAGATGCTACTCGAAGAGCTATGTAGAGAATGTTATTGGGCATCTCCACAGCCAGACATACGAGATACAAATAGAAACAGTCAAACAGGCGTGTAGCCGAGAGTTCAAGGTCAAAGAAATACCAATAACGTTCGAGAACAGAAAGAAGGGAAAATCAAAGTTAACGAAGACTGAATTTCAGGGATTCTTGTCCTACATAATCAAGACGAAGATATTCGACTAGCCTTATCTTAGCCATGGCAATTCAAGCAAAAGACATCACAGGCAGATAAACGTTAAGCCCTTTGAACAACATGCTACTTAAATGCCCTTGACCTTCTGTGGATTTTGAGCATGGCGAAAATGTGTCCCGCCAAGAGATAGATGCAAACTGTGAGAAATGGAATCACTAGAAGGGCAGGAAGAACCGACTGAAACTCTTCAGGGATAACTCTGTATATGGAATACAGCAAGGCTGTCTCTCGACCTACCCAGGAGGAAAGCCAGTAGGGCAGACCTGACATGCCAGACGCTCCTGTGAAGAGCACTAGATGTAAAAAGGGGAACATGCTTGCCACGTATAATAAGCGGTCTTTTTTTGTTCCCAAGGCAACAAAGGGAAGCACCCACGTAATATGATTCTCATGTATAAAGGGAAGTGTAACGTATACGCCGATCAGGCATAAAAAGATGTTAGTAATCAAGTCTTCGCCACGCAGAAGCAACAGCATGATAAGTATAGCACCAAATAGTGATACAGTGAATGCTAGCCTGAAGAGAGGAACCGCGAGAAAGTCACCTAGACTGCTCTGCCAAGGGGAAAATGGACCTGCCCCACCACCTGTATTAAATGCCACGTTAATGTAAGATTGATAGTCGAGTATCAAAAAGGGTAATGACGCTAGCAACATAGGCGCGATTACCAGCAACGTGAACGTAACCTTCTTTTTGAAGTTCTTAACATAAACCAAGAAGAAAGGCAAGAGAAGCAGAGGATACAGTTTTAAGGAGAAGCCAACGCCGAGGCTAAGGGCACTTAGAGTAAGTCGTTTATTCAAGACAAAAAAGTAGGCAGCTAAAACTGTGAACAGAATCACGAGGGGGTCGAATTCTCCCTGAACACTCGTAACGTAGACAAGCAGAGGGTTGAATACAAACAGGCAAGCCGCTTTTTTTGCCAGATGCGAGTCGCCCTTGAGAGCAATTACTATTCTGAAAATTAAATAGCCAGAAACAACGTTGGATATTGCCAGCAGAGATTTGAAGAATACTAGGAACCATCTAAGCCCGAACGCTTGCAAGACCTCGTACCCAAGGGATATTAAGTATAGAAACATGCTTGGATAAGGGAACATGTCAAAAATTTGAAGGTTGTAGCAGAATTGGTACGGATTAATTCCTTGGGCAAAAAGGTTGGCAGCACTTAACCAGTTCTGAAAGTTGAAAGTGTCGTAGAAAAAAGGTGCAATAAGAACTTGAGCTAAGAAAGCTATAATTAGGTAGTTCTTGATCGTCAACCTTTCGGCTTCGCGTTTTCCTTCTGGCGTATTTACAATGAAAGAAAAAAAAGGCAGAACGAAGCCTAGAGTGACCAGTATGCATGATCCAAGAAAAAATATGCTACCTTTGCCTATCACTATCAATAGCATGCCTGATGCAAGCGAGAGGATTCCTGAAACGAATACTACGTCTCTAAAACTAGTGCGCTCCAAGCTGCTCTCCCTTCTTTGGCAATCTGAGCTGTTTTAGACTACGTCTCACACAATAGAGGAAAAAGAGCGTGAAGACGACGATGTTGGTAATCATTATCGTTAGAATAAAGTCGTCGCTGAACGAATTCTGAATAAACTCTAGCTGGTTGGGAATGTTGAAAGGGTTGACGTGCATTGAAAAGCCGTAGAGAAGGTTAAGAGAGAAGGTGGTAGTTAACACTGCGTAAAAAACTGAGACAATTTTTGATGCTGCAAGAGCGAGAGGAAGAAATGCAATGGAAAATACCAAGTAGCGATCATGAATTCGCGTAGGAAGGATGAAAAACGCAAGCATCAGAAGGCCAAATTTCATCATAGCGTCTGAACTGTCAGAGGTTTTCCAGATCATCAACAGAATCGGAACGTAGAAAACCAAGAAGAGTATGAGCCCAAACCTGTAGTAACTCATTCCGAAAATTTGATTTGGCAAGGTATCGTCAAGACCAGGGGTTGTCGGAGATGGGGCAATCCCCTGCCTCAAAGGTATGTCATGCTTCAACCATGTGATGAGAGGCCATATGTTGAAGGCATCGATTGAAGTCCCAGGTATCTCGGGAGACATGCTGAGCGCTCCTCCAGGTAACATCAGTCCCAATCCAGAGTTTTGAAACGCAAAATCCAGAGAATACCCATTAAATAGAAGAGGAGACCAAACTAAAAGCAGCGTCAATGAAAACGCCATTAAGCCGAAAAAAGTGGAGCGGAATCGCCTATTCCTTAAGCTTAGAACAAGAAGGGCTGGCAGAAAAGGCAAGGCCGTCTGTTTGGTAGCAAGCGCCAAAGCCCCGAAGACCCAGCCAAGCTCCGTATGCTGTCTTGAAATAAGCCAGACCGCGATTATCATGAAAAGCACCAGAAACGAATCAAACTGCCCCCACAGTGCAGAGTCCAACATATTCACGAGCGAAAGAGTCAACGCAAAGAGTGCCATTTTACTTCCTGATGTTTTTCTAACCACCACAAAAGCTACCAGCCCTATCAGAAGATCGACTAAGATTAGAGGAATCTTCACAACAAAAGAAAAGAGCATAGCACTCAATGACTCAAGGGGCAACGTTGCTGAAAGAGTCGATAACGTATACATAATTATTGGAGGGTATGGATAGTAGGGTCTGACCCCTAAGTACGGTGGCAACACATCGGACAACGGGATAACAGCAGCAACTCCCCTCTCTTTAATTATCAAGCTCCAAGCTTCAAACGTGTACAGGTCAAAGCCATGTCCATACTCGAAAGCTGCAATAATAAGGCGCAACCCTGCAAAGACTAAAATCAAAAACGCAACTGCCTTGTTTTGCGACAATGTGGCCAAGAAGGCACTGGCATAACTGGACGATTTCCTTTGCCGCATCGTACTGCGCAACGACTGCAAAAGATTATGGAAAACGATGAGGTACCGTTTGTCAAAAGCAAGGATGGAGAGGGAGACGAAGATACATGTGGAGAAATACAACAATGATGTGGTAATCACCGATTGTTCAAAGTATCGTTCTGAGTTGTAGCTAACGAAACGGCTCTGGAAGTATTCTACTTTCATACGTGCATCTAGCTTTGCCCACGCTTGCACGCTTAGGAAAAAGAGGTTGTTGGGTGTCTCTTGTGAGGAGTTGGTTTTTATGGTCAAATTTCTTTGCCAGGTAGAGTTGGATAACGTGATGGATGTGTTGACTGAATCAGGTAGCTGATTACAGGCAACGTACATGTCATATTTTGACCCCCAAGTAATCCGGGCATCTAATGGAATGTTGTTTACCGAAGAATTGGTGATTACCGTGTAGTACCATCCCCAGTTGGTGTTTCCCCAGACTATGATGCTTTCGTTGCCTTCTTTACCCCAGTTTATTGCGAACAACAAGGGAGTCGACTCGTTTACACCATTAGTGGCGATAGCAGAAAAATTCCAGACAAAGTCGCTCGTGGAAGAATATACATAAACCTGCGTCAACGTGTCAGGGCTATCATTGATGATTATGCATTCTTTACCAACCGTAACATTCCCCTTTCCTATAATAGAAACCGAATGTGCTGGAAAGCCGTTAAGAATAGTAGGAGTAATCGAAGAGTCTGCTAGAGATTTGTAGATCGACAGTCCCGACATCGTCGTCAACGTCAGAGCAAGCATGAAAATTATCAAATAATGCTTCGGCGGTATGTTAAGCAGAAAATTGAGTGATCCTTTCATACATCTGCTCTTGGAGAAAGAGGGCGTCGTACGCTTGCGCTCCAGTTTAAACAACTTCCATTTTATGCATACGTCTAAGGAGTTGCTATAACTTCGCTCCGATTGCATATAAAACTAAGCCATAAGAAAAGCCGAAGGTATAGACAAAATCCACTATAAGCCCCAAGGCTGCTACAGATAAGGATTCTAAGAAGGAAACTTCTTTACTCTGGCGAAATACATCGGTCATGCGAAGCAGTTCCCTCGAAATAGTAACGACATAAAAAGCGTATCTAAAGAGTAACAGTGCAAGAGCCAGATACGCTATTAACGCATTCATGAAAATGACCGCTAGGAGCAGTAGAAGTGCGAAAGTTGAAACGAAGAGTGGATGTGTAGCTCGTTGGAGAGATCTAGTTCCTGAATATTTCGAGGCTCCGATTTTTTTAAATAAAAATGTTTTGAACATCGGAAAGACGCCACCCATGGCTTTTCCGAAGATGAATTCTTTCCGCAGGTTTTTGGGTAGATTGTCTGCGGCGGGACCGAATTTCTGGATGACTGGGAGCTTGTAGCTCTTTAGTATTACAGAGCCTTGTTGCCGTATTCTGTAAGACACATAGAGGTCTTCTCCTGCGATCCGAAACCTCTCTGGAAAACCTCCGATACTTTCTAAGACTTCTTTTCTGAACACATCGCATTTCCCTTCGGAAAACGTCACCTCATCTTCCGCTTGTTTGGAGCTCGCGGCATGATACTGTCTTCGAAAGATACCGAAGGCTTTTGCCACGAACCCTAATTTTTTGGGGGGAATTCCATAGTAGCCTGTTACGACGGCTATTTTGCGGTCAACAAAGTATTCCAAAGCGTTCTTTATCCAATCTTTGTCAGCTAACACACAATCCTGATGCAGTATGGTTATGTATTTCCCGTGACTCTCCCTTATGCCGTGATTCAAGGTTGCCGCAAGTCCGAGGTTTCTGTCATGCTTAATTACTTTGTAAAATGCGATGCTTTCTTGGTGTTTACGCTCATTGACATTTTCGTATGTGTCATCCCGACTTGCGTCATCGACGATGATTAGCTCAATGGGTTCGTATGTTTGATTTAAGACGGATTCTATGCTGTCAAGTATGGTGGCTTCACCGTTGTAGGCTGGCATGATTACTGAGACTAGCTCTGTTTCAGGTTTTGCGCTTGGCGCAGTCATCATAAACCCTATGCTATTTGCGGTTAAGTAAAACAGCCTCTGCTGCTTCGATGCCCGTTTGGAGAGCGGTTCCCATGTAACGGTCTCTGGGGTACGTTCGGGAAATGCCACCAACGTACAACCCTTCAATTGGGGATTTAGCGTTGGGCATGTATTTGCCGTAGTCGGGGATGAACAGAGGAGTAGAATGCTCTGCCCTGTGGAGACGCCACCACAACAGCTTCTCTCCTACATCACTATCGAAAATGTGGCTGAGATGTGGCAGAAAGTCTTCGGTTATTTCTTGATCGGTTTTTTGCCAAAACTTGTCCGTGGAGTTCAAGTATTTCACGATGAACATTACACTGGGAAACTTCAGTGCTTTGTTAAGATGCCCATGTTCGAAGACTCCAACGAAGGGATACCTCTCCAAGTCCATCACATTCAACCAGTAGAACGGGCTAACTCTTTCAGACAGAGCTACTGCTGCGCAGAGTGAGGATTTGTATCGAATGTTTTCCAAAGATTCTTTGTATTCTTGTGGTAGATCTTCAGCAACGTTTAGAAGCACAGGTATAGGTAGTGTGCTGACAACCACGTCTGTTTCGACTTCTCTTATTCTCCCCTTTTCTTCATATTTAACACTGTTTACTTTTCCATCTTTCATTAGAACGCTGGTGACCTTTGCACCAGTTTTTACTACGCCATCTTGCTTTGTGCAGTTAGCCGCAAGCCTTGCTACAATGCTTTCGACTCCTCCCCTCAGATACCCGAAGTTGTCACTCACTGACTTTGATTCGTGCCCAAAGCGACTCATCAACCACGCAGCGGATACGTTGTCTGAGGGCTCGGCAAACTTCGCTTGAACTATGTAGTTTATTAGCTTGTAAGCCTCTTCGCCAGCGTTTGTCTTGCAGTAGTCTTCAACGCTTATTCCGTCCAACTCTCGCCAGTCTGCTTTTCGTCTCGCTTTTAATACCAACAAGCCAAATTTCACACGTCCCCAGAAGCTCAGGGGCTTAAACTTCAGAATTGACAGAGAAGAAGAAAAATCGTAAGATTTTCCTTTAGAAAAGAAGCCAACCTTCAATTTTCTCCAGTACAAATTGCTTTCTAAACCAAGTTCACGTATTATTCTAAGAGTAACTTGATCTCCGTACATAACGTGATGGTAAGTCTTAGGAACATAGTCTCCGTCGATGTAATAGCTTGACGCTAAACCGCCGAGAACGTCGTCTTTTTCCAGCAAGAGTGTTTTGAGTCCGTTCTTTGAGAGTGTCGAGGCTGCAGCTAAGCCAGACAAGCCGCCTCCAAGAACGACCGCCGTCTTCACCCAGAACCCTCTAGAACTTTAAGAATGGCGCCAGTTCTCTCGCATACCATGTATGCGCGATTTTCTCTGTGTATCTTATTCCTTCCCGTCTGTAATACCAAAAACTGTTGTATTTCGTCGCGATCCAAGCGAAAATCTCAAACATAGACGTGTCGAACATGATTGGTTTTAAGATTGATCTACGAAACGCCATTTCCCATCTGAAAATGGGTTGCTTATCCGGGTCGGGCAAGAAGAAGGGATTGGGCTTAAACTCGTCACCTTGAAGAGAATAGTTTAGTAAGCCTACGCCACGTTCCGCTGCAGCCTTCAAGTGTTCTGGGACAGGCATTCCCATGTACTCCGCGACAACTGCATCCAAAGCCACTGGATCAGCGGAAGCCAATATTACGTTGCATATTTTCGGTATTCCTGTGCGAGGCGCATTACCTTCCATGGCGATTGTGCCATCTGCCACTGTGTATGCGATCTTAGGTCTCAAGAAGCTCGTTATGTCAGCGATCGCGTCATTGACTACCAGATGGTATTGGTGACGTACTCTGGGAACTACGCCCCAAAAGTGTTTAAGCGCACAAGTCAATCCTGTCAAACAGTGTGTTTTCATGACGGGCAAGTTAAGTATACTGTCTGCTTCGAGAACAGATAGAGGAATGTCTAGTGTTTTAAAGACTTTGCCGTTGAGTTTGACCTTTATCAATTTATCTTCTGAGAGATTTTGGAAACGTGCGCCGTATTTTTTAGCTAGTTTCTTATGTCCCCAGACTTTCGCCGCTTTGTTGCATTGTCGTGTGGCCGCAAGATCTGCATCACCGAAAGTTACACTATAGCCACGCTCAGTTAGTTCCTTTAGAACTTCGTCTAAGACCATCGGAGAAGTGCACTGTCCAGGAACGTATTCTGAGGAAATAAGGTTAACTTTGACAAAAATCCTAGTTCCCTTAAGCATGTGGCTCTCCCACAAAGGTCGCATAGCTGTCTCCACCGCTTTTTGAACACCGCCTTGGACTGGCTTCACTTTTATGAAGTGGACTACACTCTCTTCGGTGTGCATGCGTGAAGGTTGCTGTATTTTTCTACGAGTCACAAGCGAAGTACTCGACATAGGTTTCAATGGTCGCACCTTGCCTTGCAACATCATTGCTTAGAGGGATTACTCTCCTCAATACTTGTATAAAATCTTTCGGAACGTAGTTTCGAGTTACAACTTACGTGAAGGGTTAGTGACAACCTATTGAAAGGTTATTGCCTTATTCAGGCAACGTTGAAGGAAAATGGCTCTTCAAGGATTAGTTGAAAAAAGGCTGAGAACAATAAGGATTTATTCCAAGTTCACTCATGCTTAACTTCACCAGACCTAGACTGAGACCATAGATGAAAGACCATGTTTTCGCCATCATTAGAGGCTGTTCGCGACAAGTTCGCCCAATACTACGCAGATGAAAGCATCAAACTCGTCATTCCTAGCAGTATAGAAAGACGCGAGTTTGGGTTTCTTATTTTCAAGAAAGGAACAATGCTAAGACATAAAAAGTTTGGCAATATCACCGCCCTTAAATCGTTCTTGGACAACACAACTCCATCCGACATTTACTACTCCGGCGCGTACTATGAAGACCCCGAGAAAGAGATGGAGAAGAAAGGCTGGCTGGGGGCGGATTTGGTGTTCGACATCGACGCCGACCACATTCCCACGCCCTGTGATAAATTTCACGACAGTTGGGTCTGTATCAAGTGTGGTTTTGCGGGCAGGGGTCCTTCTCCCGAAGGATGCCCTGCCTGCGGCGGAGCACGGTTCGACGTGAGAAGTTGGGCTTGCGATGAGTGTTTAGAGTCTGCAAAGGATGAGACGGTTAAGCTTGTAGGCTTTTTAGAGGATGATTTTGGCTTTGCAGACGGCGAAATAAGCGCGTATTTCAGTGGGAATCGTGGCTACCACGTGCACGTGGAGAGTGAAGGCGTTCGTCTGCTCGATTCTTTGGCGCGTAAGGAGATAGTTGACTACGTCATCGGTTTGGGCTTCGATGATAGATTGCATGGGTTGATGGAGGGAGGGAGAATAGTGGTTGGCTCCAACTCTGTGGGTTGGAGAAGACACATCTCCATGGGAATTCGTAAGCTTCTAACTGAGGCAGCCCAGAACGACGTCAAGAGGCTGGGCTTAGGCAAGAAAAGCGCTGACTTGTTCAAAAACAAAGATACGCTTCTGGAAAGGTTGGATAAGGAGGGATGGCTCGACGTGAAAGGGGTGGGACCGAAAAACTGGCAGAAGATTGTCCAATGGGCAGTGGATAAACAGTCTGCGAAGATCGACACGGTTGTCACGACGGATATTCACCGGCTGATTCGGTTGGCTGGAAGCCTACATGGAAAGACGGGGTTGCTGAAGATGAAGGCTCCCATTAAGGGCTTGGAAGCGTTTGACCCGTTGAAGGAGGCGGTTGCCTTCAGAGACGGAGAGATGACAGTGGATGCTGGCGAGACACCCGAGTTCAGGATAGGAGACGGGCGTTATGGACCGTTCAAGAACGCTTCAAACGTGGAGTTGCCCACAGCTGCAGCTATGTTTCTCCTCTGTAAAGGCGCAGCGCAGGTGGTGGAATAGCCGTGTATGATAGGCTCTACGATGCTTGGCTGAAAGAAAAGGAAAATGCGGGGTTGCAGAGGCTTCCCAAAGATTTCTACGAGCAGTTGGCTGACTACGTCGGGCAGGTTCGAAGAGAGGGGCGTATGCTCGACCAAAAATCTGCCAAGGCAAGGCTCGTTTCACAAGAGTTGGCAAAGGTTAAACG
>CAZPDY010000003.1:0-15168 GCA_964585455.1 uncultured Candidatus Bathyarchaeia archaeon
CTGTAATAATGACTCTATATATACTCAAGTAAGTGATAACATGGTCTTGCTAGATGTACAGAACCTAACTACCTACTACACTACTATAAGGGGTCCAGTAAGAGCCGTTGAAGACGTGGATTTTCAACTAGAAAAGGGGATAGCCATGGGTCTCGCTGGAGAGTCAGGATGCGGTAAAACCACGGTTGCCCTTTCTCTTCTAAAAATTCTGCCTTCTAACGGCAAGATAGTCAAGGGCAAGATTCTTTACAAGCAGACGGACATTGCCCAGCTTTCAGAGGAACGGTTAAGAAAGGACGTTCGATGGAAAGGCATATCTCTTGTCTTCCAAGGAGCCATGAACGCACTTAATCCAGTGTACAGGATTGAAGAACAGATCATTGAAGCAATAAAGGTTCATGAACCCAACGTGAGCAAAGCAGATGCGAAAGAACGGGTGGCTAAACTGCTTGAGATGGTGGGAATGGAGCCGTCGAGGGCGAGAAACTATCCCCATGAATTCAGTGGAGGAATGAAGCAGCGTGCGTGTATTGCTATGGCTCTGGCGTCGAACCCCGACATTCTCATCGCTGATGAACCTGGGACAGCTTTGGATGTAATCGTTCAAGCTCAAGTCTTGAAGCTGCTCAAAGAGCTCAAGAAAAGGTTGAACTTGGCAATTATACTGATCACACACGACCTTTCGCTAATCACTGAAACGTGTGAGAACCTTGTCATAATGTATGCGGGTAACATAGCAGAGTTGGGTAACGTTCTATCGTTGCATAAGGAGCCCTTGCATCCGTACACGCAAGACCTGATATTTGCCTTCCCAGACATCCTCGCCGAGAAACGTCGAATGACCTCCATTCCGGGCTCTCCTCCTGATCTGCTTCAACCACCGCCAGGCTGCAGGTTCCATCCTCGATGCAAGTATGCTATGGACATCTGCAGGAAAGAAATACCGGAGCTTAAAGAAATAGACAAAGACCATTATGTTGCATGCCACTTAACGGGAGTGTGATAGAAATGTCAACAGTAGTAAAAGCGAGTAATTTGAAGAAGCTGTTTCCAATAAAGATGGGTTTTCTTCAAACTCTACTAGCTCAACGAGAGATTTCTGTGCACGCAGTGGATGGAGTAAGTTTTGAGATAAAAAAAGGCGAGATTTTCGGTCTTGCCGGGGAAAGTGGCAGTGGAAAAACGACTACTGCGAGGCTACTGATTCGGCTGATCGATCCTACTGAAGGGAAAGTTTTCTTTGAAGGCAAGGACATCACACGGATTCCTGAGTCGGAAATGAGGCCTCTCAGGCGTAAGATGCAGATCGTGTTTCAAGACCCCTATGAATCTCTTAACCCGAGGATGACTGTTGGCGACATCGTGGCTGAACCTCTGCGAGTCTTGGGAGTAACACAGAGCGACGAAGAAGTGCAGAAGAGAGTGTCATCAGCTCTTGAAGACGTGGAGTTAACTCCTGCTGACGAGTTCATGTTTAGGTACCCTCATGAATTAAGCGGTGGTCAAAGGCAAAGAGTCGCAGTTGCAAGAGCTTTCGTGCTTGACCCGTCATTCATTGTTGCAGATGAACCCGTTTCAATGTTGGACGTCTCTATCCGAGCAGAGATTCTAGACCTCATGTACAAACTGGTTGAGAAATATCAAACGTCGTTCCTGTACATCACTCACGACTTAGCCTTGGCGAGGCACATGTGCGATCGGCTCGGAATTATGTACTTGGGCAAGATCATGGAGATGGGAGTCACAGAGCGAGTTATCTACGAACCCCTACACCCATACACGAAGGCTTTGATTGAGGCTGTCCCAGTCCCAGACCCAACAGCTAAACGGATCGAAGTCGTCATCAAAGGTGAAATTCCAAGTCCCGTAAACCCGCCCTCTGGCTGCAGATTCCACACACGTTGCCCCGCGTACATAGGCGACATATGTCGCACACAAGAACCGGTATTAATAGACGTTGGCAACGAGCACTACGTAGCTTGCCATCTTTACAGTAAACGAAAGTAGCAACAATCTCTCTCATAGTGCTGACTTGCCCATCTTCTGATTCTCAACCAAATACGTTGCTGGGAAGGTTTGGCTAAGCACTATTTCTTTTTCTCGGTTTCAGCTTCCGCTCCACGCTTCTAGAGCCCCATACAGACAAAGAACAACCCGCAACGATCACCGCTATCCCTATGGGCCAAACAAAGCGGTACGGGTAACTTGCGCGAGCACGGTGAAGTTCCAAACCTTGGGGGGTCCAGAAGCGCCTAGTGGTAATGTTAGCTGTATAGGTGCCGGTATAAACGACAATTCCCCCGAGTTCCTGAGGGGGATCACTGACTATCAAGCCACCCTCGTTTGAGACCAAACTAACCTCAGGAGGGCGTGACTCGGGAAAAGTGACGTTAAAAACAGCCTTCTTGCCAAAAGGGTCGATGACTTCGACGAAAATCATTGGAGTGGGGTCTGGGTACATGTCGGGGTTGGGCGGGTTAAAATAGACTAGGATTTTATCGTTTTTCTCATAATGTGCCTCTATTTCCCACGATCCCACGGGCGCGTCGGTTAAAAAAACTGGGTCGGAATACTGAGCAAAAGTAACAGAGACTGAAGTAACAATCACTCCCACGAACGCTAGAATGATGCCGATGGCCACGAGGATTTTCTTCGTAAACCCACCTCAAGCTCGTGTAAATACATGGATTAGCGTTTTATTAACCTTTAGCCGAGCAGCCATTTTTTTTGGACCCACGGTGATTAAACGGTCTGAATAAAAATCAAGAGTTAAATACGAGATGAAAACCTCAATATGCTAGGCAGGGGTGGTGGGCGATTTGAAAGGTAAGAAGTTTAACTTACATCTTTCTGCTCTGAAGATCGACATTCTGATAGTTGCTCTTTGGGCGTTGATCATAACGCTGATTATCATAAAGGCACACTGGACATTGTATGCGACTAGCGAAAGGATGAGAAATCTTCAGTTGCCTTTTTCCTTCTATTCTCCTCCATCGCTCGACGGCTTTGACATGGCTATTTTGTTAGTGGCGAGCATGGTGTCAATAGTTCTCTTGTCGGACATCAAGACTATCATCTACGGCTTTATAGCGTCCCATGGCGTAGCGTTGAGCATCGGAGTCGCCTACATATCCTGGTATATCTGGGTCGTGCTTGACTACCAATTCCGCTACTCCTTGGATCCCTTCGGCTGGGAGGAGGTCGTGTTTGTGGGCATTTTGAACGTGGTTTACCTTGCGTTTCCATGGCTAATAGGACTGAGTGTGTTAGGTTTAATAATAGGAGTAACGATTAGAGGGTTCATATTCTCCTGACGAACTCTTCCCAATAGTGCTTTTGCCAGGCTGGACAAAAACGGTCTGTTTCTTGAAAGTTGTGCGGTGGGTGTTGTTCGCGCTGCTTGTTTTCCGTAGTGGAATTGCTTTGCTTGCGGGTTGCTCGGGTTTTCGGGCTAGAACAAGAAAACATATTTACCAGAGCGCTTATCATAGTGTTCCACAAAAGTATATACAATGGAGGACAAGTCTTGTTCGCCTACGCAGGACGAATATTACGCGTTGACCTTTCAACCGGAAAAGTTGAAACAGAACCTTTGAAAGAAGAAATGGCTAGGCAGTACATTGGAGGCATAGGACTCGGCATCCGTCTGCTCATGGACAACTCGAAGCCAGGCACTGACCCTTTTAGCCCCGATAATCCCTTAATTTTCGTCACTGGACCCCTCAGTGGCACCATGGGACCAACCGCAGGGAACGGGTACGCAGTTGTCTCAAAATCACCAGCGACTGGAGGAGTGGCTGAAGCCAAGGCGCACGGTTTCTTCGGACCTGAATTGAAGAGGGCTGGCTACGACGCAGTAATCTTCACGGGCAAGTCTGAGAAGCTCGTGTACGCTTGGATTGATGACGACTCAGTTCATTTGCTGGACGCTCAGCATTTGAAGGGAAAGTCACCGTACGAAACAGACACGGCTATCCGAGAGGAACTGGGCGACTATTACATACGTGTTTCAGCAATCGGCGAAGCAGGAGAAAAATTATCCCGTTTTGCGTCGATCATAAACGATGAATTCAGAGCCATCGGCAGAACCGGTATGGGAGCAGTCATGGGCTCCAAGAACCTAAAAGCAGTGGCTGTCCGTGGAACGAAAGACGTGAACGTGGCAAACCTCGAAGGTTTCAAGGAATTCGTGAAGATGATCCATGAACGAATGAAAGGTCCAGCAACCCGAAAATACAGAACCTTGGGCACGCCAGAAAACGTTCTCGTCCTGAACGCCCTCGCAGCGTTGCCGACGCGGAACTTCACTCAAGCCACTTTCGAAGGAGCGGAAAGAGTCAGCGGCGAATACTTGAACGAACACTACGTTAAGAAAATCATCGGGTGTGCAACATGTGCTATGCGTTGTGACCACGTTGCAGTCGTTCCTGAAGGACCCTACAAAGGGTCGACTTCGAGGATGGAGTTCGAATGCTTGTGGGCGCTTGGACCGCACTGTGGAGTCGACCGTCTCGATGCCATCATCGAAGCGATGCGTCTGTGCAACTATTACGGCATGGACGGTATTTCGACGGGAGTTACTATAGGCTTTGCTATGGACCTTTATGAGAATGGGGTTCTGACGAAAGAAGACACTGACGGTTTGGACCTTCGCTTTGGAAGCCCTGAAACCCTGATAGAGATGGTGAAGAGAATTGGCACTCGAAGCGGCTGGCTGGGCGATGTGTTGGCTGAGGGAACGATGAGGGCGGCTGAAAAAATCGGCAAGGGCGCTGAGAAATACGCTCCTCACATTAAGGGGTTGGAGCTGCCAGGCTACGACTTGAGGAGTTTGAAGACTGCAGCCTTGGGATTTTCAGTTTCGTTCAGAGGTGCTTGCCATCTGCGGTCAGGCGCGTACGCGCCAGACGTCAAGGGGAAGGTGAACCGCTTCATCATCGAGAAGGGAAGAGGGAAGATGGTCATGGTTGAGGAGGATGTGTACAACGTCATCGATTCGCTCATTCTGTGCAAGTTTTCTAGGGGCACGTATTATGATGGTCTGGATGACATGGCGAAGTATTACACTCTCGCAACTGGTTTCGAGGTGACTGCTGAGGATTTGAGGAAGGCGGGTGAAAGAATAAACAACCTAGCCAGGCTCTTCTACGTTCGAGAAGGCATGGGAACGAGGAAGTATGATACTCTGCCGCCTAAGATAATGACGGTGCCCATACCCGACGAAGGAGTCGCAAAAGGAGCCGTCGTTAACAAGGAAGAATTCGAAGTGGGACTGGACGATTACTACGAGGTGCGCGGATGGACCAAAGACGGTGTTCCGACCGCTGAGAAACTTAACAGCTTGGACTTGGGAGAATTCGCTTACATAGCAGGCAAGAAAGGAGAGGAGTAGCATGGCGAAGCTTCATGAAAGAAAGTTTGTGTCGGCAGACCCAGAAAAATGCGTCGGCTGCACTGTCTGCGAATACGCTTGTTCGATGGTGAAGGAGAAAACTTACAACCCGACGAAGGCTCGAATACGAGCCATACGCCTCGGCCCCTTGGTTAACTTGGCTGTGGCTTGCAGGCTTTGCGAAGACCCAGCGTGTGTCGCTGCGTGCCCAAGAGACGCGTTGTCTCAGGAGGAGAATACGGGTATAATCGTGGTTGACGAAGAGAAATGCAACGGTTGCGGATGGTGCATCGAAGCCTGCGACTACGGTGCAATCATGCTGCATCCCGATAAGAAAGTAGTCTATGTTTGTGATACCTGCAAGGAGTTGGGCAAGCCTCAGTGTGTCGAATGGTGCCCAGAAGAAGCCCTAGACTTCGTTACCGCTGATGTCCTTGCACAAAAAGCCAGACGAACTGCAGTGAAGAAGTTGTTCCAAGAGGGCATTGAGAAAGCTTCTGAAGAAGAAAAGTAGTTGACAAGTGATCTCGGAGAATCCCCTCGTAATGAAAGAGGATGAAAAGGAAGTTTCTAGAAGGTTTCTCTCCGTCAACCCCGAGAAGTGCGTCGGGTGCAGCATCTGCGAGTTTGCCTGTTCGCTGGAGAAGGAAGGGGTTCTCAACCCCGTCAAGGCTCGGATTCGTATAATTCGTGGTCCCCCTTTTATTCATCTAGCGACGACTTGTAGACAGTGCGAGGATACCCCTTGCTTACGGGCTTGTCCAAAAGAGGCACTATACCAGTCAAAGGAAACTGGGGCAATTCTCGTGGACGACGAGAAGTGTGATGGCTGCAAATGGTGCCTCGAAGCTTGTGAGTACGGTGCAATAACGTATGATAAGGACGCTAAGACTGTCAGGATATGTGACCTCTGCGACGGAAACCCCAAGTGTAAAGAGATGTGTCCTGAAGAAGCGATTGATTTCGTGTCTGAAGAGTCCGATATCGTGAAATCTTGGGTCGCAGCTTCGAGGAAGTGGATTGACGCGTCGGAGAAGCTCGTAAAGATGGCTAAGGGCGAAGGCGTCGCTGATTTTCTGGAGCAGAGCAAGGAGATTATGGAACGCATCGACGAGAAGTGCAAAGAACTTTTCGAGAAGAAGAAAACCGAGTAGACTCGTCCTTGCCCGTCTACCTATCTGATTCGCATTTTTGTCATTCGTAGACTTTTAACCCAAGAGACTTCAAAGGCTCCACAATCCCAGGCCTGCTTAATATCCTCAGCAATGCATAGCCGATGAATGCTGTTGCTAACAGACTGCTCATGGTGATGCTTACCATCATAGCCAACCAAGCGGGCAAACTTACGCCAAAAATATCTGGCGGTGCGAAGAACCACCAAAGATATCCCCCGCCCACAATGATGCCGATTGGAAACGCAGCGACAATGCTAGCTAGCAATCGGCGTTCTCTAAGGAGCAGGACTAGACTTGCCGCTACAAGGTTAGCGACTGGTCCGAGCACTACGTCGACTGGGTCGATAAAAGCGTAGGCGTTTGTCAAGGCACACCCAGCTGTCACTCCGGCCACGATAGGCCATCCGAGCAACGCAGCAAGAACTATTAGACAGTCTGCAACACGAAGTTGCAAGGGACCAGAAATCGCCGGGTTACCCACAGTGGCAGCTTGAACTAGGTTGACGACCACGTACAGGCTGGTAAAGACAGCCGCCAAAGTGACGTCTTTTGCATCTATCCTCAACTCATTCACCTCCACTATTCCGGGGTTTCTTCGTGGCGGAACGGATGGGAGGCGCCCACTCACCCGCCAACAAACCCCCTAATTTACAAAAACACGTTATAAAAGTATCGCCACCAAACCGAGAACAACCGCAAAATACCTAATACGACGGTCTAGGCTAGATGCAGAGAACGCAAAAACAGCGATAATAGCTCATCGGATTTTCCTCGTCAACCTATGCACCTCAAACGAGGACGGCTTCAAACATTCCCTCACAGTCTGCCATCCAACCTCAGGGTCTATTTCTTCGCTACATATGAAAATGTCCAAGGCGGCGTACTTATATTCTGGCCACGTGTGAATCGACATGTGAGTTTCGGCAAGTATGATGATTACTGTAGTGCCCGTGGGCGAGAACTTGTGGTACGTGGTTTCGATTATCTTGCTTCCCATCTTGTTGGCAGCAGCCTTCAAAACGTCGGTCAAGAATCGGGCGTCGTCCAAGTCTCCCTCGCATCCGTAGAGGTCCACAAGCAGTTCCCTGATTTCCTTCAACCCACTTCACCCTTCTCTGTTCAGTCTTTTTCTCATTGTTGAATGTTCTCTTTCGAAACCTGCCTCTTCGAAGAACGCTGCTGCCTCGTGGTTAGCAGTGGACACTATAAGGTCTATCCTACGGATTCCCCTCTGTAGGAAGTAGTCTTTCGCCGCTTCCATGAGTCTTCCCCCGAATCCTTGATGGCGATGCTCGGGTTTTACGATGATAGATTTGACGTAGCCAAACTTTTCGTTCGTGCTTCTGTCCTTTTCGGTTCTAAGCCACAGCCAGCCAACGATTTCGCCGTTCAGAAGAGCAACCTTGAGGCTGTCGGGTTCTCTCTCCACCACTCTTTCCAGCTTCTGCCTATGGTATTCTTCGTCTAGAATCGGGGCTTCTGGGAAGGATTTCCTCGCAATCTCTCTCTCAAACTCGAGTATCGTGGGAAATTCGGTCCACTCAAAACTGCGTAGAACCATTCTTTCAGCCAATGCTTCCTTCAGTTTTCGCTTGCTTACCAGCTTGAACCCCAGCGTTCTTCCACATTTTGGGCAGCCTCTTTCCTTGAGCTCCTCAACGGTCCTGAGGGATTCGGTTGCGCCCACGTTTATCTGTTCGTCACAGTGGCACTGGTACGTTCGTACAGTTTGGGTGATTTCCCCAGTGTAGAGCTTGCCCTTGTAAGTCCCTGTGACGAGTGGCTTGGTTTTTTCGGTGGTCTCAAGCCGCGCCAGAAAAGTTGTGTTCGCGAACATCTCTGCGCCCTCGTAGACGTTGAACCTCGGAATCTGTTCGGCGATTGAAAGACCCATGTTCCCCAGAGTCTTCTGCATCGCCAACATTTTCCTCGGCGGCTGGTGGGCGAAGGCTAAGTATATGCTTGCTCCTTCTCGCCGCTGGAGGGCTGCTATGCCGCGGGACACGAAGAGGGTCAAGCCTGCGACCGTGTACGGGGGGTCAGTGAAGGCAACGTCGTATCTATGATGTAGATGTTCTGGAAGAGGTTCCGTCAAGTCGTGTTCCACACAATTAACCTGAAGGCTTTCTTTTTGAGAAATTAGCTGGATAGCTTCAAGTAGCCTCGCGTCCATGTCGATGACCGTTATTTCTCTCGCTGCTCTCAGCATTGCGACGGCAATAGATGTGAAGTCGTCGTCACCCAAGAATATGATTCGCCTGCCTTCGACGTCGCCCTTTTCGAGCATGTAGAGGGCTCTCTGGAGCGCTGTTTCGGGTGTTGCGTGGGCTTGGTCTAGCCAGGGTAACGGTTTTGGTCGTGTGTTCAAGTGTTTTTTCAGCATTTCTAACAGTTGAGTGAAGTTGTTCGGAGTCTCTATGCTTCTGCCCTTGCATGCGGGACACGTTAATTTTTGGGTGTAGACTAGTCCGAGCTGCTCCTTAACGAAGGCCTGTCCTTTCTCGGTTAAGGAGGCGCCTCCGTCTCTGGCTAGCATGCCAACCTTTTCAAGTTCTCTCCTAACGGCTGCAACGACGGGTGTCGGGAGCCGCGAGGATTGGGCAAGCTGTCTAGTGCTTACCTTCTTGTTCCTGAAGATTTCCCGCAGTATTCTTCTTACGCCTTCTTCGCCTTCCTCCAGCTCAGCTCTTTCAGAAATCGTTCTCAAGAGGTCGGAATTGTCAATGGGCTTTTTTGGCTGCATGGTGGTTGTCTCGACTCTGTTGGGCTAGGCTCAATAGGACAAGAAGTAATATAGTCTTTACGTTGTTCTGCATGCCTGTATTGGTGTTGTACGCTTGTGCAGCAATGTTTATTAAGGGTCGGTATCTGGAGTATTGATAGAAACTACGGGCTGGTTTGTTCTTTGAAGTCTGGTGGTTTGGTGTGTCCTTATTCGGGGTGTGGTCGGGTGTTTGAGCAGCCGGTGTTGGTGACTGATGGTTCTAAGTTGCCTCGGGAGACGTATTATGCTTGTCCGCATTGCATGCTGCGGGTGGAGTTGTGCTTGGAGGGGGATTGTGAGTGTGGGCATGTGCAGGTGAAGGCTGCTGATGACGGGTTCTTGTCTGGGCTGGAGGTCGGGGACAAGGGAAAGCTGGGGGAACCCGTGTCGAGCGCCATTGCCACACGCCCGAGTAAGGCTTGTAGGCATTTTTTGGGGTTTCTGCGGGGGTTGCCTGAGGGGGCTGGGATTCCCGATGAGTGTGCGGTCTGCCCGAATATCGTGCAGTGTTACGTCAAACGCGCTGAATAAAGTTGAGTTCTGGTTTTGAGGCTTCTCTGCGCCTAGTCTAGACCGTCCTATAGATATGTTGGAGGCTTCGTGGTTTCTAGGGGTTTAGCCATAGGCTCATTTTTATAAAGTCCACGTTCCACCATTCTTTCCGCAGAAAAGCTTCGGGGACAAAGCCGAACTTCAAGTACAGGTTTATGGCGGGTATCAGCACAGGAAGCGTGAAAAGAGTAATCTTATGACACCCCTTTCCTCGACAATGCTCTATCACCTTCTCCATCAGCAACGAAGCAAAAACTCGACGGCGCTTCCAATTCCTTCAGATGGTTTTTCGGCGATTGTTGAGAGATGTCGAACTCCAACGCCTTCTTGGGATAGTACTCCTTCTCAAACCGCTCCCAAGAATCAATCATAATCTCCTTCGTAAGCGACGAAGCCTCTTCAACCACCGACCTCTTCAACTCCCTAACAACGTACAAGCTACCCACGACTAGCCCGACTCCTTCTCCAACATCACCGCAATCCTAACAGCACTTTCAATATTCCTCTCGAGCTCACTAATGCGTGGCGCAGCGGCTCTGTAATACTCAAACACCCCACGATCGGCGGTCCTCAGCAGAATCAGGTTTGTGGGATAGAAATAGTGTCCGAATACGTCTTTACTGCGCAGTGACTCTTCCTGCGAGTAATTAAGATACTTGACGTGCACCCGCGTAAACATCACTCTGCTTCCATGCCTCTTTCGAATGACTGCCGCTAACCTATCCAACTTCGGCTTCTGTTTCCTGCATGCTGGGCACCCGTCCCGAGTTATGGCGATAACGTAGACCTTTCCAACTTCAGGCGCCAAAAAATCGATAGGTAACTTCTCTCCAAGTTTCCTTTCAAGCTCCCCAAACTCTGATACATTAACTCGCATAACACCTAATCAACAATCAACAATATTTAAACACACACTTAGCCCTTAAACACAGCAGATATAAGCAACCTTACAATATACCCTCAGCATTCCAAAAGAGAAAGCCACCATGAGCACAACAACTAAAACTAAAACTCAAACAATGATACAGACACCGACCTGCACCAGCTGCAACCGCACCATACCCCCAGCCGAAAAAGCAACAAAATTCGAATGCCCCAACTGCGGCGAAATCACCATCTGGCGATGCTCAAAATGCCGCCAATTCGGACGCCAATACAAATGCCCAAAATGCGGCTTCACGGGGCCATGAACATGGCGAACGTAGTAGTCAGCTACAAAATCTTCCCAACGGGCATAGAAGTAGACTTTGGGGAACTGCAGAAACAGATAGAAAAGGTCCTTCCACCCCAAGCCAAAATCTACGCCGACTACCAAATCGAACCCGTCGCCTTCGGACTAAACGCCCTCATCGCCCACATCCTAATCCCAGAAGACGAAACAGGCATCGTAGACCAAGTGGAACAGAACATACAAAAAATCCCCACGGTGAGCCAAATCCAGACGCTCATGGTAAGAAGAACCCGCTAACCCCGCAGCTTGTAAGACTTATAAGCCACACAACCTTCCACATCTCGGTAAACTTTACACTCACAAAAAGAAGCGTGTATCAACATGAGTGAAACGCAACTCCGAGTAGGAGACGCAAAACAAAGAGACGTAGGCCGTGGCATAGCCCGCCTCGACCAAAAAACCATGCAAAAAATGGACATAAGCGCCGGAGACGTCATAGAAATCACCGGCAAACGCACAACCAGCGCCATCGCATGGCCCGCGTACAGCGAAGACCAAGACAGGAGCATAATCCGCATAGACGGCTTCACCCGCAAAAACGCAGGCGTCGCCATAAACGAATACGTTGTAGTCAAGACAGCCACGGTGAAAAACGCCACGAGCGTGGTCTTGGCACCAGTGGACATGCGCCTAAACGTAGACGAAGACTTCACGAATTTCGTCAAGAACCGCCTCATGGAACGCACCTTCGTCGAAGGCGATACGACCCTCGTCATGATGCTCGGACACGCCATACCCTTCACCGTAACCAAAAGCCGCCCCCACGGAATAGTACGCATCGCCAAAGACACCCAATTCCAAATCCTCAACGAGCCAGCCCCGGAAGCAAAAGGCGTCCCCCGCACAACATACGAAGACATCGGCGGACTCCACGAAGAAATCCAACGCGTAAGAGAAATGGTAGAACTACCCCTACGGCATCCTGAACTCTTCCAACGCCTAGGCATAGAACCACCAAAAGGCGTCTTACTCCACGGACCACCCGGCTGCGGCAAAACCCTTCTAGCAAGAGCCGTTGCAAACGAGTCGGAAGCGAATTTCTTCTCCATAAACGGCCCGGAAATAATGAGCAAATTCTACGGCGAATCCGAGGCAAGACTGCGAGAAATCTTCCAACAAGCGCAACAAAACGCGCCCAGCATAATATTCATCGACGAATTAGACGCAATCGCACCCAAGAGAGAAGAGGTCACGGGCGAGGTTGAGAGACGAGTAGTCGCCCAACTCTTGGCCCTCATGGACGGCTTGAGCGGAAGAGGAAACGTAATAGTCATAGGCGCCACAAACCGCCCCGGCGCCCTCGACCCAGCACTCCGAAGACCTGGCCGCTTCGACCGAGAAATAGAGATAGGCGTCCCAGACAAGCAGGCACGCTACGAAGTCCTGCAAATTCACACGCGCGGCATGCCCATGGCAGAAGACGTGGAGTTGAAGAAGTTGTCTGAAATGACCCATGGCTACACGGGCGCGGACCTTGCGGCTTTGGGCAGAGAAACAGCGATGAAAGCCTTGAGGCGATATTTGCCAGAGATTAACCTAGAAGAAGAGCACATACCACCATCAGTTCTTGAAAAGATGGAAGTGCGCATGGAAGACTTCATCAACGCCTACAAAGAAATCACCCCCACAGCCATGCGAGAAGTCTACATAGAAACGCCCACCGTACACTGGACTGACATAGGCGGGCTGGAAGAAGTGAAGCAAGAACTCATAGAAGCAGTCGAATGGCCTCTGAAAAACCCCGAAGTTTTCAAGCGACTGGGCATAACGCCGCCTAAAGGAATTATGCTGTACGGTCCCCCCGGCTGCGGCAAAACAATGCTGGCGAGAGCAGTGGCGACTGAGAGCGCCGCAAACTTCATCACGATAAAGGGTCCAGAAGTCTTCAGTAAGTGGGTCGGAGAGTCAGAGAAAGCCATAAGAGAAGTGTTCCGCAAGGCACGGATGGCTGCACCAGCGGTGATATTCTTCGACGAATTCGACTCCCTCGTACCCAGGAGAGGTATGGGATTTGCCGACAGCGGCGTCACAGAACGCGTCATTAGCCAACTCCTAACCGAAATGGACGGTATAACAACCTTGGAAGACGTAGTGGTCATAGCAGCTACCAATAGACCTGACATCATAGACCGTGCTGTGTTGCGGCCAGGACGCTTCGACAGGCTCATCTACGTGCCAGAGCCAGGCGAGAAAGCACGGTTGGAGATTTTCAAGCTGTACACCAAAGAGATGCCGTTGGAGAAAGATGTCGACTTGGAAGCTCTGGTCAAGATGACAAAGGGCTACAGCGGTGCAGACATTCAAGCTCTAAGCCGCGAAGCCGCGCTGAACGCACTTAGGCGAGACATAGGTTCAAAAGTAGTGACGTCTGCAGACTTCAAAGAAGCAGCAGGCAAGATAGGCCCAACGATTTCGCCGGACATGGAAACATGGTACAAGGGGTTCATCAAGCAGGTTAGACAGGTGCAGAAGCCCACGACACCCGTGGCTTAGGAGGATGGTTGGGAATGGCTAAAAGTTGGAGTCCTCATCCCCTTTTCCTAGTCATTGCAGAACTACTGCGACGTAAAGGATCAACGACTGACGCTGATTTGTACGACATGGTCAAAGAAGCTTATGGAGACTTGGGGTTCAACACTTTCAACAAGGAATTGATGCGGCTAGAAATTGAGGGAATAATCCACGTTTCTGCTTTGGCGAGGGGCAAACGACGAGTAGAACTGCTGAAAACTAAAAAAGAAAGTGCATGAAAAAAGGGTTTTTGCGTTAGTCGCTACTTCAGCCTTCCGTAGAGAGCCCTTTTGCTGCTCGTTTCGCTGTTTCGCCGAGCTTGGTCGATGGAACGTAGGCTCCGCCGGTGAAAGTAAAACCGCATTTTACGCATTTCCAGACTCCAACGCTTTGACGTTTCACCGCGAAAGTGTGGCATTGAGGACATCCGTGCTCTTTCTTTGTCTCTTTCATCACTTCGATGTATCTTTTCCTTACAGTCGCACCGTATCGGGCCTTTAGCCCTCCAGTTGGACCGATCTTCTTCGTTCTTCCCATTATTCCTTCACCAGCAGCTTACGTATTTCCGAGGCTTTTTCTTTCGCTATCTTAGCTAATTCCAAAATCTGCTCTGTCGTGAAGTATCCCGTTCCTCCCTTCTGAATAGCGCAGATTTTTCCGTCCTTTTCGATGGTAATGGTTAATCTACAATCCATCACTTGTTCCTCTTCCAGCCAAGGGTCGACGGCGAGCTTGTCGTTTATTCTTGCAAAGGTTATGGCGATGGGATAGTTCTGTATCGGCAATGGAATGTAGCCTGGTTTCACCTTGACTTCTTCCTCTTCAAGTTCGTACTTGAACATTTTTGTGTTTATCAGAGCGGCCAACGCTGCGAGAGCTGAGGCGTCGATTAGGTTTCCATCGTGGTTGAGCACGTAGACGTCTATGAAGACAACGACCACTTTTTTCCCGGGTTCGAGGCAGAGTTTTTCAAGGTTAATGGCTTTTGACTCTCTTAGCCCTCGGTCCACGACTCTTGCGAGTTCGATGGAATTTTCGTCTGGGGGACCGGGTTCAAACGACGGCGATGCCAGTGGGACGAGTTCGGCGTTGACTGTCAAGACTCCTTCGTTGGGGGTGTCTGTGAAGGGTTCGCCTACTTCAACTTTCACTCCGACTAACACTTCAGTCTTCCCTAGAAGAACGCGTGCTGAACCCTCAGCTTTTTCGATTAAGCCCATTTCCACTTTGATTTCACGGTACTCGTTCAGCTCTCTTCCGTCTAGTCTCTTACCCTTGCTCATCAGTTGAGCGATTTGCTTCTGCTTTACGCGTACGATCGACATTACTCTTCCACCTCTCCTTCTCCCTTCACAGCCACGTACTTTGCCCTTAAAGCTTCCTTCTGCATCGTGTAGAGCTGTTTGCAGCCTTCGAGCGAGAGGGTGATGGCTTTTTCAAATTCTTCAAGCGTTAATTGACCATCCATCTGGAGCAGCGTTATGGCGTTTAGGTTTGGCATGTATGCTAACGGGACGTCTGCTTCGCCTTTTTTGTCTTCTTC
>CAZPDY010000004.1:0-14321 GCA_964585455.1 uncultured Candidatus Bathyarchaeia archaeon
GAGTTGGGTTTTTCCCGCTTCGTTCGTTTCTTCCTTGTATGCTTTTTGGAGGGCTTCTTTGACGTCTCGGGGTAATTCGATGACTGCTAGGCGTAGTAGGTTTGCTGCTACGTCTTCTACTGTTTTTTCTAGGCTCAAAGGTTTCTTTTCTCCGTTGGTTTGAGAGCTTAGTTGTTAAGGTTTCAGTCTTATAGGTTTTGTGCGCAGCTGAGTTGCTGGTTCAAGAGGCTTGTGTTGATGGTTGCGGTCTAGAATTTTGTCGTGAGCAGTAAAAAATTTTATAATATCAGTCTAATATTACTCTATTACTGTGAGGTTTGGCTGTATGCCGTTTTCGCTTCGCGTCCGAATTAACCAGAACGAAGTTGAGATTTCGGGCACGCAGAAAGAGGTCTTGAAAGCAGTTGAAGACTTGCCGAAGATTGTTGAGAAGGTTTCAAAAGCCTTTGCACCTAAGGGCGCAAAAGTCGCTGCTGTCGAGAAAGCACCTATTGCGGTGAAGGTGACGCCTCCCGCTGCTTCGCCGTCGGTGATGTTTCCTTCGATTAAGGAGGCGAAGAGCTGCAGTGAGGCTGTGTTGAAGTTACTCGAGACTGAGTGGGGAGCGTGGAAGCCCCGGACGATGCCTGAGATTGTGGAGGCGTTGAAGGCGAATGCTCTGCATTATCCCTCCACGACTCTGTCGGGTGTGTTGTCGTGGTTGGTGAAGAAGGGGAAGGTGAGGCGGTGGAAGACCGATGCGGGCTACGTGTACATCTTAGCCGAGAAGGAGACCGCCTGATTTGCCCGGGCGTCTGCAGATTCGGGTGAAGGCGCCCTTCGGCGAAGTGGTTGTTGAAGGCGACGGTGCGAAGGAAATCTTGGACGTGTTGAAGGAGCTGTCTCCCGAATTTATGGAGAAGGTTGGGGGTTTGGTTTCGTCTCGACTGGCGCCTCCTTTGCGGGCTCAGTTGGAGGGGATCGTGGAGTTCACTACTGAAGGTCCTGTGATTACGGCGCGGGGGAAGTACACGCATTACGAAGCAATCGGTTTGATTCTCTATGCCTCTGTCCAGAAGACTAGTACGGCTGCACAGGTTGAGCGGTTGTTGCAGTCGAGTGGGGTGCGGTCGATGGGGCCTGCGAGGTTGAACGAGATGACGAAGCGGGGTTTGGTGTTCAAGCCCGACCCGGCGCGACCCGAGTTTAAGCTGACCACGCAAGGAGAAAAGTGGGTGGAAGAAGAGGTTTTGCCGAAGCTGAAGGAGGCAGCATAAAGCGTTGAGCGTCACGGTGCACGTTAAGTACAAGGATGTTGAGGAGACTTTCACGGGCAGCGTGGACGAGGTTTGGGTTAGTGTTAACAGGTTCTTCAGCAAGATAGTCCCCGTTTTCGACGCTGCCCGCAGCGTGGTTTTGACTGTGGATTTGAACGAGGTGGTCGGGGCAAGTAGGGGATTGGTGGCTGTGGCGAAAGAAGGACCAGTAGTCTTGGTTCCTAAGCAAAAGCTGACTGACAGTGAGGGGTTGCTCTTGATGTTACTTGCGGCTTACGTTGGCGGTCGACTGGGTGTCTTGGATAAGGGGTGGCTGTCTAGGGATGAGTTGCAGGGGTGGTTAGGGAAGAATGGGAAGATCGTGGGCACGAGGCTCGGCGAGCTGTGCCGCGACGGCTTGGTGGCGAAGACTGAGGACGGTGTGGGTTTTCGGCTTTCGACCTTCGGCGTTAAACGCTTAATCGAAGAGCTGCTACCACAGATTAAAAGTAAGGGCTGAGCGATGGCATCTCAAAAATCTGATGTGCCTAAATGTCCTGGCTGCGGAATGCTTCTTCACGCTGTTTATGAAAACGAGTACTGGACCTACACTTCTGATAAGAAATCTGGAACGTATAAAGGCGACCTAGTTGACATCGAAATTCGCTGTCCAGACTGTCATACATGTCTTAGATCGGAATTTCCAGAAGGAGTATGCAATTACCAAGCCGTGGTAACAAGTAGAAACGCAAAATAGCAGTTTTGTGAAGGACACCGCAATCACGTAACATTCCCGAACTTCGCGGTACATACTCGCTAATCCTATAAACTCCCTTCCATGCTTTTGACCGTTCTATTAGGACGGTCTAGTCTAGGTGCAGAGAACGCAAAAATCTAACTCAACGCTCAGAACCAACTCTAAAACAACCCTGCCACATCGAAACAACCCAGCACAATATTTTAGGCTCTAGACTTTCTGGAGCAGCTCAAGTAACGCCCGAGCCAGCTTCTCGCCCTTCGCCGTGATGGTGTACTGCTTCTTCAGAGGGTCCAACGGAGTAGCCTTCGCAAATCCCAACGAAGTAATCTCGATCATGCGAGCACGATAAGTACCGTCGCTCAACGTAAGCCCATGCTTATTCATGTACCCCTTCGCCTTCTTCCACTTCCCCTTCCCCAACAACAACAGGAAGAGACAATCCACAGCATGATCCTTCTCCAACATCGCCTTAACCGCCGAAACCTCAGCCGTCGTCAGCACCCGCGTCACCTGCTCCTCCAACTTCTCCACGTCTTTTTCTCCCAACGCTAAACACTCCTACTAAGACAATCTGCCTACTTGTATCTCTCTTGGCGCTTAAAAGATTTAACCTATATTACGATGCATGACATAATACTGCTGACACATGGTACAATCCTCTATCCCCTCTTTCCTCGGAAGTCATGAACAGTCAACGTTTAAGAACACGATCGAAAACACAATAATCAGCGATGCAAAATGCGCATAAACCTCTTCTTGCTCTCCCTTTCGATCCTTCTACTCATCGGAACACTGGTCATAATAGTCAATGTGCATAGGGTAGAGGCAAGTGCCACCATCTACATTCGGCCTGACGGAAGCATCGACCCACCCTCAGTCAACATAACCACCCTCGACGAAATCATTTACACGTTCACGGGAAACATCAACGATTCCATCGTCATCGAGAAGGATAGCATCGTGCTAGACGGCTCAGGCTACACCATGCAGGGCAAGAGAGAAGGATACGGAATAGACCTGAGCAACAGAACAAACGTGACCGTCAAGAACGTTACGATAGTGAACTTCAACGGCGGCGTCAACCTCTACACCGCGAACAACAACACCATTGCATACAATAATCTCACGAGCAACCTCTGGGGAATCTACGTATGGTCCTCCAACGGCAACATTCTCACCCACAACGAAATCCACTCTAACGACCTCAACGGAATACGCCTCAACAACTCCAGCAACAACATCATAACGAACAATTCCCTCACGAACAACTCCGCCGTCGTACCGAACAAATACTACGAAATCCTCCTATCCTACTCGAACAACAACATCATCACTCACAACAACGTTTCAGACAACAGCGACGGTATGCGCATCGCCTCCTCAAGCGACGATAACTTCATCGCAGATAACAACATTTTCAACAACCTCTACGGCATCCGCCTAAGCTACGCCATCCGCAACATGATCACGAACAACACAGTCTACGACAACGACTGCGGAATCTACTTCTGGTCCTCCCACAACAACACGCTAGTAGGCAACGACATCTTAAACAACGGTGAAGGAGTACTCCTCGAAGCCTCCCGCAACAACGTCATCTTCCACAACCACTTCACCGACAACACTATTCAGGCAAGCAGTTCACCAGGATACGCAAACAGTTGGGATAATGGTTATCCTTCTGGAGGAAACTACTGGGACGACTACACAGACGTAGACCAATACAGCGGACCATACCAGAACGAGACTGGAAGCGACGGCATATGGGACCACCCCTACGTCATCGACGAATTCAACCCAGACGTAGACAATTATCCAATCGTTCCAGAATACCCGTCGCCCGCCGTTTTGCTGGTTCTTATGATTACGACACTGTTAGTTGCTCTGGTTCCCAGAAAAAAGCGTCCGTTTACGTCTATGGCATGAATCTCTTATCGTTCTGCTTCATTCTCTGCACGTATTCCTCTTCGAGGTCCATCTTCAACGCCATCGACACTTGCATGACGAAGATAAAGATGTCCACGATTTCCTTCTTCAACGTTGCGACGTCGAGGGGTTGTTTATCTCTGGAAAACTTTTTCCTGACTCGAGAAATCTCTCCCAACTCGTCAACCACTACGAGGTTGAAGTGCTCCATGAAAGCTATGACTTGCTCTTAGGTTTCACATTTTTCGTATGCGTTCCATCCTAATTGTCTGTCGAAGCGTCTCTGGGTTTGGAAGATTTGCTTAAGCTCCATAACGGGTATCTCCTCATGAAATCTAATTAGCAATATTCGAGGTTCTCTTCAACGCTTAAATAAGAGACAGTTTTAGTGTCTATGCTTTGCAGTAACCGTGATTAACATGCCAATGCTCCTCGAAGTGAAAGGCGTCAAAAAATCCTACACCATGGGCAAGATGCTCGTCCCCGCTCTCAGAGGCGTAACTTTCGGCGTTGAAGAAGACGAATTAGTAGCCATCTTCGGACCCTCAGGCAGCGGAAAATCCACCCTCCTCAACGTTATCGGCGGCTTAGACCGTCCCGACGAAGGCGCTGTGCTCGTAGACGGCGTAGACCTCTACGGGCTTGGCAGCGACGAAATAGCAGACACTCGCCTGAAGAAGATTGGCTTCGTTTTTCAGTTCTTCAACCTTCTCCCTCGGTTAAGTGCTCTGAAGAACGTCGAACTTCCCCTCACTCTCGCGAACGTTCCCTCTAAAATGGCTGAGCAAAAAGCCGCTGAGATGCTAAGCCTCGTCGGCTTGAAAGAACGTATGAACCACAAGCCCTCGGAGCTCAGCGGAGGGGAGCAACAACGTGTCGCCATTGCCCGAGCTCTGATCAACGACCCCGAAATCGTCTTGGCGGACGAGCCCACGGGCAACCTGGACACTAAGACGGGGCAAGAGACAGTGCAACTTATGAAACGCCTCAATCAAGAACAAGGAAAAACCTTCATCATAGTCACACACGACCCTCAGGTAGCTAAAACCGCCGACCGCATAATCTACATCAAAGATGGAGTAATCGCAAGCATAGAGAAGGGCGGTGAACTACCATGAGAACTGGACAGATTTTTGCGATAGCGTGGCAAAACCTCAAGCAGAGAAGGCTTCGCACTAGCTTAACCACTCTCGGTGTTGTCATCGGCATAACAGCCATAATCGCCTTAGCCAGCCTCGGTGAAGGCTTCCGCATAACTGTGAAGCAGAGGATGGAACAAGGTTTCGAGCTCGACGTCCTCACCGTGATTCCTGGAACCTTCCTCGCCGGTCTCAGACAGCCCTTCACTAAGAACGAAGTTGGCAACATTTCAAACATCGACAACGTTGTGACAGCCACTCCTGTCTATCAAATCGGCAACGTAACCCTGTACAATATCGAGACGGGAAACAAGACCAGTGCTCTGGTGGCTACGGGGGTTAACTTCACCCAGTTCTGGCAAATCTTCCCCGACAGACTCGTCTTCGAGAACGGCAGTCTGCCCAGCCAAGACCAGAATGACACGATAATAATCGGCTACAAACCTAATCACCCTGACGACACAGAGGCACCTTTTGCGCAGCCAAATGACAACATCACCATGGCTGTCAATGTTCCCAACCCGCCTTTCGGCTATGAAGACAAACACGTCAACTTCACAGTGGCTGGGACGCTTCAGAAACGGGGCACCTCTGGCTTAGGAAACTACGATTACTGGGTCTTCCTCTCGATCGAAAAAGCCAGAGAAATCTTCCACGTAGACGACGGCGCTCAACTTGTATTCGTCCAAGTCGATGACCCAGAAGACGGCGAACAAGTCGCAGACGACATAGAAGCGCTGTTTCCACCATTCCAAGTCAGTGTCTTAGTACCACTGTCTTTCATCAAGCAAGTGGACCAAATCCTAAACCTCATCCAGCTCTTCTTAACAGCCATAGCTTCCATCAGCCTCGTCGTCGCGGGAATCGGAATAATGAACATAATGACCGTCTCGGTCATGGAAAGAACCCGCGAAATAGGCATCATGAAAGCCATCGGGGCAAGAAACACCACAATCCTTACAATGTTTCTAAGCGAAGCAGCCCTCATAGGCGTAATGGGCGGGGTCATCGGAATCCCAACCGCCTACGGCCTCTCGTACTTTCTAAGCTTCATCCTAATGCGCTACATGCAACAGCAAACGGCAGGCGGTTCCTTCTTCGGCGGCTCAGAGAGTGAACAAACAGGTTTCTCTCCAGTTTTCTCGCTGGAATGGACGATAGTCGCCATAATCTTCGCCATAGCCATCTGCATCCTCTTCGGATTATACCCAGCAAGAAAAGCGGCGAAACTAGACCCGGTGAGAGCGTTACGATATGAGTAGACCCTTGGGAACGAGCCACGCGAAACCAGATAAAAAAACTTATATTCAACAATATCTCCCTTCAACAACACTGGCTTACCAGAACAGCACCATGTAACAGGCTTCAGACGCTTTTTACATGGCTGCAGTTTGGTGGCTAGCACCGCGTTAAGGGACGAATAACACAGATGCCCAGACGGCTTCCAGAAAAGCGAGAATCCGAGAAAACAACCGCGAAGCAAGCAACACGGATAAACGGATTATTATCTTCGTGCAAACAACTACAATCAGAGTTGACCGAGAATTCGCCCTAGCGGAAAAAGCAAACTAAATGGGAGGAGAAAATTGCAGATAAAGGATCTAAGGAATGGAATGAAACGGGTCGAAGTAGAAGCCAAAGTTATCGAAAAAACAACGCCCCGAGAAGTAATGTCCAGGTACAAGGACGAGACCTACCGAGTGGCAAACGCCATCATAAGCGACGGCACGGGACAGGTAAAACTAACCTTATGGAACGAGCAGATAGAGCAGGTTTCCGAGAACAACACGGTAAAAATCGAAAACGGTTACGTGACATCGTTCCGCGGAGAAATCCAGCTCAACGTGGGCAGATACGGAAAGCTCACAGTGACATAGATTCCCCACGCATGGAATAAGCCCCCTAATTGAACAGAAAAGAGGTGAAAGAATGGAGTATGAAAGGCGCGGAAGAAGAGGCGGCAGAGACTTCGAACCTAGAGGACGTTTCCCTCCCAAGCCAGTTGAAGTAGGAAAAGAGTACGACGTGGAAATTCTGGAGACTAGCCGTCGAGGCGAAGGCATAGCTCGAATCAAAGGACTCGTATGCTTCGTGCCGAACACGAAGCCCGGTGACCACGTGAGAATACGCATAACTAAGATAAGCAGAAGGTTCGCTGAAGCAGAGGTCGTTGGAGAGGCAGAAGCGAAACCCGCCGAGGAAGAGGCTGAAACAGAAACGGCTGAAGAAGCCACTGAAGAAGCCACTGAAGAAGGAACCGAATAAAACCGATAAGCCAAAGAGCCCTATTTTTCTCAGCGCTCATCTCTGATAACAAGCAACGTTTCACTCTCGATTTATAGAAAGCTTTTTCACAGTGAAACCAGAACATTCAGAATTCAAGAAGTGAAGCAGAAGTGGAACGTGAAGCGCTGTTAAGAGACCCTGTAGTGCACATGAAACTAAAAACTCAAATGACTGTAAACCAGTTAATCCAAGAATTCAACAAGTCAGGCTCCTTCGGGGCGGGTCGGATAGCGACTGCGTGCGACATCTATGAACGCATGATTCGGGACAAAGAATGCACGATTTTCCTCTCGGTCGCAGGCGCTGTCGTTCCCGCTGGCTTGCGGTCAATCATAGCCGACCTGATTCGCAAGAGATTCGTCGACGTGGTCGTAACCACTGGTGCCAACATGGTTCACGACTTGCTCGAAGCTATGGGCGGTCACCATTACAAGGGGCATTGGGACGTTGATGACCCTTCACTCTCTAAATATCACACTTATCGCATCTACGACATCTTTGTGTCCGAAGACGACTTCGTTGAAGAGGACGCGAAGCTAACAGAGATGTTCGACGAAATAGCCAGGGAGAATAAGGGGTACGCTTTCTCCTCCAATGAGTTGATGGCAGAGATCGGGAAACGCCTTAAGGATAGAAATTCAATCGTGAGAGCAGCCTACGAATCGAAAGTGCCAATCTTTGTCCCAGCGATGCGGGACTCAGAATTCGGCTTCATCCACTGGATGCATGCATCACGCAAACCGGACGAGGTGCTCGTGTTAGACGCGTTTAAAGAAGCCCGAGACATCATAAAAATGGCTGTCGATTCTTCTCGTCTGGGCATGATAGTGCTCGGGGGAGGGGTCCCTCGGAACACCGTGCAACACACGGCAGCAATAGCGAAGAAGGGCTTCGACTACGCTATACTCATCACGATGGATCGTCCTGAAACAGGCGGGTTGTCTGGTTCCACTTTGAGGGAGGCGATGAGTTGGGGCAAGATAAAGCCAAAAGCCGACAAAACTACTGTGGTAAGTGACATCTTGATAGCTTTCCCTCTGATAGCGGCTTCTGTTCTCGAACGTCTGGGAGACAGCTTTAAGAGAGGGAGGCGGTGAACTGTGAAGAAACAAGTTAGGGAAAGAAAATACTGTGGAAACTGCAACTATCATAACGCTTACCGTTTTCCAGATCAGATTTTCTGCACGTTCCATTTCCTAAAACAGAAGAACCCAATATACTCCGCGTTGGATGTTTGCGAGAACTGGGAACCAGACTATCAGGAATGCTTCTGCGTTAAAGAAGCCTTGAAAAAACAGCGTCGATGAGACGGCTTTCGATATCTTCTGGAATAGACAATTGAGAAGAAAAACGGTTTGTGAGAAAGAAAACCCTAAGTCTTCTTTCTACGTCTTCTCGTAGTCCTCTGCGCAGTCTCTTTAGTCGGCGCTGACGTTTGCGTTTGTGTTGGTTCCTCTTTTGGCTCGGCTCTTTGCTGTGTTTCTGGCTGTGGCGGTGGGGGTGGTGGTGGCGGCTTCGACGGTGCAAGCGTTGCGCTCTTCGGTCTTGCCATGTACCCGAGTCCGATGAAGATTATGCCCAGGACGGCGATGGCATAGATGTAGAGTTCTGAGGTTATGGTGGCTGCGTAGGCTGCTATGATGAAGCATATTATGGCTACGACGTATAAGGCGTAATCTGATCTCATATATCTGCCTCTCATGGTTACCCTATGTTGCTTGGGAATGGTTTAAATAATTTTCTGATGTTTTTCTGTCTTTTTCGAGGGTTGTGCTGTTTTCAGAAGGATTTTAACAGTCCCACTATGGAGTGGTTGGCTCTTTTTCTTTCTTAAGCCATTTTTCGAGTCCCACTAGTCTCTTTTGTCTGTAGACTGCTTTCATTCTCTGGATGGCTGTTTCCACCCGTGTTTTGGCAAAGTCTCTTTGATTGCACAGGAATTCGAGAAGTTCATCTTCGTGCAGGGAGCCGTAGTTTAGGTTGTAGTTGGACGTTGTTTTTGGGTGGAGGTATATTTCTCTTACTTTCTCGTAGTGCGGGGGAATTTTTGACAAGAATTCGTTTGGTAGGGTTTCTATTCTGCCGTGATGTTTTATGAGTTTTAGCGCTGTCTTTGGTCCTATGCCCCTTATGCCTTCGTTGAAGTCTGTTCCGACTAGTATAGCCAGGTCGACGAGTTGTTGGCGGTTTATTTCATGGTGGGAGAGAAGCTTACTTAGAGTGATGAGTTCTGGCTTTAGGGGTCTCGCTATTCCCTTGCTCGGTAGGTATTCTTGTCCATGTATCGTTAAGAAGCGCAGGAGTTTCGGTGCGCCGAAGAGGATGCTGTCGTAGTCTTTGCTGCTTGCCGCCCAGACGTCGCCCTGCATCGCCATGTATGCCGCTTGGGCTTCAGCTTCGCTTGGAGCTTGCACGTAGGATATTCCGAGCAGAGTGAGCAGCTTCTTTGAGTCTTCTATCATGCTTCGTGTCAGGCGGCTGGTCATGACCGCTTTCGAGAAGGCTTTGGCGTAGTCTTGGGCTTCAAGCGCCTGTTGCCATTCTCGGAGGGCTTTGTCTCGTTGTTCACGTCTTTTCTTGATTTCTTCTTCTTTCAGGGCTGGGGTTGTCCGTCGAACACGAAGATGAGGTCTATGTTGAAGTCGTGGATGAGGCGCGTGGAGCGGAACATCAAGCCGCTAGGTGGGAAGTGATGTTTCCCTGCGAGTCTTTTAGGGGTGTTCCGTCTCTTGTGCGTATGAGGGACAGGAATTGGTAGAGGTAGTTGTTGGCGTCTACCGCGAGACTTTTGCCTCTCAAATCGTGGAGGGTGAGGGTCTGCTTGACTATTATGGGGGTGAGGTTGACGCCCAAAGCTTTCCCGCTCAGACAGTATGCTTAGGTGGGTGTTAAGGTTTTTACGATGGTTGCGTGTAATAGGCATTGGCATTGAGAGGAGCCCGGTGGTGTAGTGGACAAGCATTGAGGGCTTTGGACCCTCCGACGAGAGTTCGAATCTCTCCCGGGCTACCATAAGATTTTCTTAAGACTTTTCAAGCATCTTTGATTTAAGTGAGAGAGAATAACATTTATATATGTATCTATGTTATGCATATCTATGATATATATGTGCGGCCACAGGCATGGATTCTGTCATTACTCCGGAAGGGGGTTGATTCAACTGTTGATTCTGCGAATCTTGCATGAGAAGCCTTCACATGGGTATCAGACAATGGAGGAATTGGAGAGGATAACGTCAGAGAAGTACATTCCTGAACCTGGAGCCGTGTACACTATGCTGAGGAGAATGGAGGAAAGGGGGCTTCTAGTTTCGGAGTGGGAGAGAAAAGAATCCGGTGCGGATCGCAGAATTTACACGCTTACTGATGCTGGGGTGAAGGTCCTAAAAGAAGGGCTTGAAATGGTGAAAAAAAGAAGACAGTTAATGGATAGTCTAGTCCAATTTTACGATATGCATTTTACAGGAAAAGAGAAAGGAGGTGGCACATAGATGTGTTGTGACTGTGGATGTGAGCCTCGACGTTACCATCACGAAGGGCATCATCGACCCTTCATGGATTTCCCATCGTTGATGTCAATTGAAGAAGAAGTCAAAATGCTGGAAGAGCTCAAAGAAACGCTCGAAGACCGATTAAACAAAGTGAATAAGCGACTAGAAGCCCTAAAACGTTGAGAACCTAGCAAAATGTCCCCTCTTTAGCTCCCACATTTTTTGTTTAAAAGTTTGATGAAGATGAGAAAGATGGAAAATGCGATAGAAGCAATAAATTTGACAAAATATTATGGCGATCTTTTGGCAGTGGACCACATAAACTTTGAAGTTAAAAAAGCTGAAATTTTCGGCTTCTTAGGCCCAAATGGCGCAGGCAAAACAACCACGATAAGAATGCTCACTAGCTTAACCACGCCAAGCGAAGGAACCGCAAAAGTCTTCGGATATGATATTCAGGGCCAAACTATTGCCGCCAAAAGGTACATGGGAATAGTGCCCGAAATTTCCAACATTTATGATGATCTCTCTGCTTGGGACAACTTGATGTTTACTGGTGAACTCTACCAAGTTAGCAAGCCTGAGAGAGAAAAAAGAGCCAGAGAGTTGCTGGAAATGTTTGGGCTCTACAATAGGAGAAGCGAGAAGGCTAAGGGCTTTTCGAAGGGAATGAAGAGGCGCCTCACAATTTCTATGGGCTTAATCAACAATCCACAGCTGCTTTTCTTGGATGAGCCAACATCTGGACTAGATGTTCAAAGCGCCTTAATCATAAAGGACGTGGTTAGGGACTTGAACAAGAAAGGTGTGACAATTTTCTTGACCACGCATAACATTGAAGAGGCCAACGTAACATGCGATCGCGTAGCAATTATTCATAAGGGAAAGATAGCGGCAATCGAAACTCCAGAAAGACTAAAGAAAACCATCCAAAGTGTTCAATCTGTAGAAGTAGCCTTTGACAAAACCTCGCCAAAACTTTTGAAAGAACTCGAAAAAATCCCATTAGTTAATGAAGTGCACAAGGAAGGAGACAAGTTCAGGCTATACACTCACGATCCTGCCAGTGTATTAGCAGGTTTGTGGGAGTATGCGAAAGCAAATGATCTGAAACCAATTAGTTTGAACACGCTTGGTCCAAGTCTTGAAGACGTGTTTGTTAAGCTTACCGAAATAGAAGTGAAAACTAAAAAGGAGGAGTTTTAATGAGTAAACGGTTCTTTTCCTTTGAACAGTTGAAAACTGATTTAAGCGCCTCTTGGGCAATCGCGAAGAAAGACATGCGCATCTACTATATCAAACCAGGAACACTCATGTTCGGCATACTGTTTCCCCTCTTCATGTTTCTTTCATTCGCAGTGGGAAAAAATGCGCCCGTAGCGACTCTTATCCCAGGCTTGATATCAATTACCATACTGTTCAGCTCTTCCTCAATCGGACCGATGGTTATACCGACCGAAAGAAGAGTGAAAACATTTGAAAGACTACAATCGGCACCAATATCTTTCTATTCTATAATACTTGGCAAGACCTTGGGCGGCTTCTTATTCAGCTTATTCATAGGTGTAATTCCGCTACTCATTGGAATTGTATGGTTTGAAACGCAGATTATCAGTCTCATAGCCTTGGTAGCAGGTTTGACACTTGCCTCCTACTGCTTTGCCACACTTGGAATCATGTTTGCTTCTTTTCCAACCGAAAACCCTGGAGACATAATGATGCTGCTCAATTTTGTTCGCCTGCCACTAATATTCATCAGCGGTCTATACGTACCCATTGAAAGCCTTCCTGAGTGGGGACAAATAGTGGCAGCGTTTTCGCCACTCACTTATGCCAACGATTTGGTCAGATATGCACTCGAAGGGAAAACACTATATGAACCAGCATTAGACTCGATTGTTCTACTTTTCTTCACAGGAGTTTTCCTGTTACTGAGCATGAGAATCCAGAGAAAGTTTAGAGAAGGTGTGAGCATGCGAAGAAGGCGGGGGAAACAGTGATATGGCGGCGAACTTATGAAAAACGCAATAATCAAAGTCCTGCCAGTTATTTGTGTCACAACATTTGTTGCGACAGCCGCTACATCCATACCCTTGTTTGTTTTATTCATGAAAGGCGAAACAATAAAGAACACGGTTCTCCAAGACTTGCATGTTTGGTTCGGAATTGCTTTTACCATATCTGTGCTGCTTAGAATGGCATTTAACAGAAAATTTGTTGTTGGCTCCTTAAAACAGTTGACTAGAAGGGGGTGACGCGTTGAAGCCGGAAGTGTGGAATTTAACTAAACTAACCGAATTTTCCAAGACTCAAAGGGTTAAGAAAGACATCTGCAAAACAAAGATGTTCAACATTGTGCTTGTCTGTCTTGAAACTGGACAGGAGATTCCTCCTCGCCTGGAACCTTATGACGTTTGCCTCTACGTGATAGAGGGGCAAGGCACCTTTACAGTGGGCAACAAACAGATGGAACTAAACGCAGGTTCAATGATTTTCGCTCCTGCCAACGTTGCACGTGGGATAAAAAGCACCAAACAACTAAGCGTTCTTGGAATACAAGAGGCACATTAAGGCTGGCTCTAGGAACGTATTTATCTAACAAAAGCGAGGCGTAATGCGATCGTAAGCAAAAATGGAGATAATGCGTGACACAAACCGCTAAATACTGTATTTGAGGATAAACTAGATTGTGATGTGCTGAAAGAAAGGATGATAATTTGGCAAGTAGGAGATCATCCCTTGAGAGAGGCGAAAAAGCTGCAAAGTTGTCGTCTTTTGCTGTGGCGATAATAGGCTTAACGAAGGGAGCTGTTGGACTCTTAACAGGGAGCATGGTTCTCTTAGCTCAAGCGGTAGATTCTTTTTCAGACGTTTTTGCTTCCGTAACTGTTTATCTGGGGCTGAAGCTTGCTCAGAAAAAACCGACGGAAAAATTCCCCTATGGCTATTACAGGGCTGAGACTTTTACGTCGCTAATAGTTGCCATAATCATAATTCTCTCAGGACTGGAGATTGTCAGAGAATCTATTATGCGGTTTCTGCAACCCGAAGTTGTTTTCTTCCCCCATATTGCCATGTTGGTTGCGGCCATTTCAATCCCATTCCTTTACTTCTTAGCAAGATACAATAAGAAGACCGGAGAAGAGATCGATTCTCAAGCCATAATTGGACAGGCGAAGAATTTCACTTTAGATGCGTATTCTTCAATGCTTGTTTTTCTTGGAGTTTTATCTTCGTATCTAGGTGTTCCCTGGATTGAAGCTATGATCGCAGTACTTATCAGCGCCATAATTCTCAAAACAGGCGCTGAACTGGGAAAAAATTCCACACTGGTTCTTATGGACGCCATTTTGAAACCAGAGCGTATTGCCGAGATGAAAAGAAAGGCAGAAGAGGTCCCGGGAGTTATTGGCGTCCATGACATGAAAATAAGAAGGTTAGGGCCCTTATGTTTCGGTGAAATGCAAATTGAAGTTGAAGAAGGT
>CAZPDY010000005.1:0-13748 GCA_964585455.1 uncultured Candidatus Bathyarchaeia archaeon
TAGCAACATAATACGCGTATAAAACCCTCTTCTATCCATTATCGTTTCTATAAGGTTGTCTGCTCTATCATTTATTTCTTGTATTCAAAATATGAGTAGGCGCGCTACACATCAACCAGGTATTTCTCATAGTCGTTAACAACGAATTTTCTTCCTTTTTGAATGATCTTGAATCCTTCTTTTTCTAGTAGTTTTTTGTGGGTCTCTGCGCCACCAGGATATTTCTCGTTCAAGAATCCGCCTGTTTTCAGCGTACGCCAGTAAGGAATGTTCAAACTTTTGCCTTCTTTTGCAGCTTCTTCGGTTGCATTGGCCGCTGTCATTATAAAAATCCCTGTTGTGAGGGAACAACAAGCTTTAACCCTGTGCTTCTTAGCTATTTTCTTGCATATCTCAACAATCGTAATTAGTTTGCCCCTTGGAACCTCCTTCATGACTTCAACAACCTCGCTGGCGTTGACAAGCACTACCTTATCGCCAACTTCAGCACCCATCTTGTGCACGGCATCATAGCAGGGAAAACTCTCTTCCAACTTCAGTATTTTCGGCAGACCCTTCTTGTCTGTCAGTTTCTCCTGCCAAGATTTCTTTCTGTAACTCATTTTACCTTCCCGAACCCTCAAGGATCGATTAGTTCTTCCTTCAAAAGACCCATTTGATACCAATTCAATTAAATAGTTTATGATTATAAAGAAATGTCTATAGATTAATTGACTAACGGGTTCTAATGCTGATCCGAACATCTTACAGACTGTGAAGTACATTGTGTCTAGAGCACAAATTCCAAGAATTTAAACTAAAGTTTGAACCTAACCCTCGCACAATCGCTAAATTGAGAGTTTGAACGTCGTCCTGACTTGAGGTTCATGGTAGCCCGGGAGATACCTTACGAGAGAGTTGAATTTATACTGTTTTTCTTATGGATTCTCTCTCAGTTCTTTGAGCAGTTGCTGTTTTAGGGCGATGCGTAACCAAAGACTTTAAAAAACATCCTAGTCTATAATTACTCTTGTTTGCTTTTTCAATGAATCATATTTCTTAAATATTTAAGATCCGGTTATTCACATATCCATGTGCATGTATACGAGAGGGAATAGCCACGAGTGAAATCAAACCAATTGAAAAAGATAGAACAGCATTAATTGAGTTGTACAGACAAATCCAGAACAATAAAAATTATAACACCGACCAGCTAAGAGACTCGGCAAAGTTCTTCCAGGTGGTTGTGTCGGGATTGATCCTAGGCTCTTTTGCTCTCGGCTTTGAAACTGGCCCAGTTTCAGTAAGAGCCGTTACACCTGTTTTTTCGCTTCTCGGAGTAGTGTTCTCAATAACTGGGTTGCTTGACGTTAGAAGGTGCTATGTAAATTTCCTGAAATATACTGAAATCTCCTGGAATATCGAAGAACTCCTAGGGTTACACAGAGAAATAAATCACAAAAGTGTGAAAACTATTTTGCCCATGAGTTCCGAAAGCAAGCAAGACATCTGCAACTTGATGGATTCTTTGAACAAGAAGTCATTCGTAATTACTGCTCTGAGAAGTAACACTCTCATTCGCACTTTCACTTGGGTTTTCTTGTTTCTCATAGTGCTTTCCTCCACAAGTTTCCTCTTGGGCTTATGGAATTTCATGGTCGTCTAGAATGAGGGACTTCACTCACTCAAGTATGCACGCGCATAAAAATAGATTTCCCCGCAATCCAGAAAAGAAGTTCCGTGGTGCTGGACCAGAGTTGCACTTCAACCAATTGGAGAAATCATCAGTGAGCTTTCTCTTTTTTCTGAGACGAGTGGGAGTTGGCTTCTTTCATAAATAGTGAAAAATCCTACAGACTAGAAACGCAAAAAAAGAGGGGAGATGGACGAAACACTCCTCGGCAAATTAGTATAAATTGCACTCTAGAGTTTTGGTAGCCCGGGATAGGTTCAAATATCGGTTTAAATTATCGGGGTTAAGACGCAATTATCCATCCTTTTCAGAAAATACCCAAAAATCAAACGTAAAATGCGATTTTAAAGTGATATTGCAGTCTGTTTTCAGGAATCATCGTTTTAATCTACCCAGTCCTAGTAAAGAGCACTCTTAACAAAGCATTGCCTCGCTCATGTATGTACGAGATGGTTTCTCAAGGTTTCTTTTTTGCAGCATTATTCAAGCTTGCTTTGCCCATACCAAACAACAAGAAGACTGAGCAAGCAAATAGCAATATGAATGTAAGCGAAAAGAACAGACCAGTATAGTGTAGGCTTGTAGCAAGTATCAAGCCGCTAATTATGGGTCCTATAGTTTGCCCAACATCCATTATCGTATCGAAAAAGCCCATAGACGTGCCAACAGTATCTTTCGGTACAAGCTCGCTGATTAATGCCGGCGCTGACGCAGTTACAGTTGCAAAGCCAAGCCCATAAACCATAACAAGCAATAGAAGAACCCAAAAATCAACGACGAGAGGGACAACCAACAGGGGAAGCCCAGAGACGATGCAACCCAAAACTGTCGGAGTTCTCCTTCCAATTTTGTCTGAAATCCTACCCATATATGGTCTCGCAAAGATTGCAACTCCTATTATGCTCGTGATAATAACGCCAGTTAGGAACTTATCCAAGTGAACAACCTCGGGTAAATAACCTGCTAAATAGAATTCCACTGAACCATAAACATAGTAAAGACAGGCTTGGACAAAACTGACTGTTAAAACTCCACGGTTTTTAACGACGATCTTCCATCCTTGGAACATTCTTCCCACAGTCTCTTTGGCACTTGCTTGCCGAAAGACCACAGTTTGTTTTCTTTCAACCAAAAACAGCAAACCTAAAATCAAAGCCGTTACACCTGCGACTGAAACAGCCAGATATAGGATGTGAAAATTGTCCACAGTAGCGAACAATATATATCCACCCAGAACAGGCGCAATTACCCTACCAACGTAAGTTGCTGAAGAGAAAAGCGAGATACGTTCTCCTCTCTTTGCAGGGAATAATTCGGCTATCGATGCCTCGGCAACAGGGACAAAAATTCCTGTTGCAAAACCATGATAAAAACGGACAAGAATAAGCTGCCACCACACAGTTACTAAAAGATACAGAAAAGGAGCGGAAGCAAAAACAAAACCAGCTAACAAGAAGAATTTCTTTCTGCCAAAAATGTCCGAAAGGGAGGCAGCAGGCAAACTAATTAAAACTCCTGGAATAGTAGAGACGGCAGCGACAACGCCCACCCAGTCTGCAGGTGTACCAAGACTCAAGGAGAAGGGCTTCAAAACGGGGCTTTTCGACATTGTTGAGCTCAAGATGGCAAAGAAACCCATTATGCAAAGTATCCAAAATGTGCTACTTGTAACATTCTTCTGCTGATAAGCCATGGCGAAACCGCTCACTTAGTTAAATCATGAGTTGATAGGAGTCGTGATAAAATCCCAGTTTATTGCACATGTTCTTTTAAAGTTGCGTATAGCGCATCCATTACAGCCAAGGCTTTCCAGATGGTTTCCGCATCTGTCTGCGATGTTTTTTCAAGTCCTTTCAAAACATAGCACAAACCGAGAGTCTCCCTCAGTTGAATCTTATCGGGGTTTTCTTCGTTAAATTCATAATCGCGGATTATTTCCCTAATCTTTTTCAAGACCGGTTCTTCTACCTTATACCTTTCCAGAAGCACATCAAATGTTGTTTTAACACCTTCTACGGGACTGATTTCTGCCTTAGGTAAGGTGAATCCAATTGCACCCTTAGGAATTTCAGAATCTTTTGAAACAAACTCAAAAATAGCTTCTTTATCTATGAACCGTTTGATTAACCAAGCTGAAGCGCATCTATCAACATGGGGCCTGTGGCGGGTTACCCATAACATAGTATCTCCACCTAAAATAAAAAGAAAAGGAATTTGCTTTTCTTTTATTCCTTTAATTTCTTCTTCAGAAACTCTCTTCTCTGCTTCCTGTCCATCTTTTCAATTTCAGTCTTGTACTTTTCGCGTATCAGTTTCAGCTTGCAGTTGGTATATAACGCATCGTACACCGGACTTGCTTTGGCAATTGTCTCGTAATCGTCTTTTGATACGATGCCAAACCCTGTCATGACTGCTTCCAAGCCGGCAGCCTCAGATGCAGCTTCCATTTTATCAGTATCAGCTGCACGTACTATCTTTGCCAACTCCAAGACTGCAGGATCCTTTATCTTGTACTTCTCAACTATTGCATCGAAACTGCACTTGTCACTTTGATGGCCTAACTCAACCTCAGGTACGTCGTATGGTATTGCCTTCTCTTTCTTGACGGTTTCTTCAATCTTTTCCACGGGAACGAAGATAAATTCTGCTTTTGAGTCGACGAATTTCTTTATTAGCCATGGGCAGGCGGTTCTGTCAACGTGCACGTATTGTCTTGTTACCCATTTCATTGTTTTCACCTATGTAGATTAACTACTTATCTTAAGTAGAATATCTACTTATAAAAGCTTAACGTACACAGTAGAACTGTGAAACGAAAATGCATAGACTCAAAAGCATGAAAGTCGGCATGGTGCAGCTGTGGCTTCTCTTGTTGCTCTCTGATAGACCCATGTATGGTTACGAAATAATCCGAGAATTGGAACGAAGATTTTCCGGTTATTGGCAACCCAAAACAGGTACAGTTTATCCTGCACTGGAGAAATTAGAAGAAAACGGTCTTATAACAGGGCAAATCGAGTTTAGGGATCGTGGACCTGACAGGAAGCACTATGCGATTACCACCAAAGGAATGGATGAGCTAAAATCTGCGATGAGACAATGGGCAAAAATGACCGAAATGATCGACACATATAGAGAAGTACATCACGCATTATTCAAATTCAAAAAAGTGTGTACACTTGATGAAGTTTCCAGAATGTTCAAAGAGCTGGGAAGTGCATTTGAAAACAAAGTTATAGAGTTTTCTGAAATCTTTTCTTCAGAGGAGAAAAGACGAGCCAAGCCAACTCAACCAGTATTCTTGAAACTGCTATATGCCAAAGAAAATCACAAACATGAAATTCATCTGGAACTTGAATGGTTGCCTCACGGAAGTAATAACACGAACAAAGCAAACCGATAATTTGAACCTCGCCCTGACTAGGGTTTCATGGTAGCCCGGGATAGGTTCGAACTCCCGTCAACACATTGCCTGGATAACGGCGACTTAGCATCATTCTTACTTCCCGCTTTGCTTGTCTTGGGTTTTTGTGAGTGCTTCTTCTATTTCTCTGCGTAGTTTTGGGTCCATTACATGCTTTAAGGCTTCCAGCAGCATAGGCTCTATTGGCGCTTCATCCTCATCTGTGACGTACATCCATAACTTCCCATTCCTATACCAATTCAGCAGCACACGCACGTACGCTTCGAAACCCTCAGTCTTTCCAGCTATGTCCATCCAGCTTATAACAGACGCCACAGACTTCTCATGTAAAACAAACTGCAGAAACTTCTCTATAGGTTCTGCTGGACGGAACTTCTCCTTACTGCACACTTCTCTGTAAGCATGCCATACTGCAGCATCAATCCATATGCCTATCTGCTTCTTCAAGAGTGTTACCGCCAAACATTACTTCAAACGTTACAGGTAGAACGGGAGGGGGTCTGTGAACGATAGCCCCCTACTTTGCGCTTTTCAGGGGCATACAAGCCTCCCTTTGCCTTCGTCTTGCTGATCAAAGTCTTCCAGGAACTTCAGCTCTCTGATCTCTGTTGGAATAGGCATGCTCATCCAGTTTTCGCCTTGATCGTCAAATCGTTGAAGGCTAAGCTTCTCCAACTCCATCAAAAGCAGGTTATATTTGCTTCTTGCCTTCTGGTAGGCTTCGCATGCCCGTTTAAGCTGTTCAGACAAGCCTTTCATTTTGCAAAGCTGCAGGTACGCTTCCTTGTTCAACGCCTTAAGCTGGTGACGCATGAAGGGGATTTTCACGCCAGCCGCTTTCCTAAGCCTAAGCTCCCAGAGAAATATGGCTCTTTCTCGCCTCACCCATTTGGCAGCTTGCTTGCGCCACTCACGCTCAGACTCAAACTGTTCTAAGAGTTCTTCTGTTCTCGTGTTTAGCGTCTTCGAAATCCTATACTTAATTCGCAGTTGCTCTGGATCAACACCTTGCCTCAACTTTTTTATGGCGTCTTTACACTCAGCTATTTCCAGCTTCAGCTCATCAAGTTGCTCATTCAAGTCCTGAACGCGCATCTGCAGTTCGCTTCCCTTCAGATTCGGCAACCGCTGCCGAATGTTGAAATGCCTCTCTTTGTAGACTCTGTCGTGTTCCACTCCGCCTCTCATATACGCTTTCAATGCAGACTCCACTCGGCTTTCACCTCCTATTCCTTCAGTTTTCTCTCTTACTCTTCGGGGCTGATGAGCGAGCGATAATACACAGCTTTAAGAAACGCAAGATAACCGCCCTCTTTAAGCATGACTTCCCAATGTATCGGCGCCACGAGATACGCAAACGTATTGTCATCTAACAGCATTATGATGTCATGACAGAGTGGCAAGAGGCGCCTGCGCTTCTTTGCAAGCAATTCTTGGTTCTGTTTCAGTTTTGGATCAAGTCTAAACAGCGCCTTAAGCAACTCGTATATGTTCTCTCTATTGAAAATCTCCGCCTGCTGGTCCTCCGGCAACTTCTGAGCAAGCAAAGCCAAGTCCTTCAAAGCCTGCACCGCATACTTCTTGATACGGTAGTTGTAGACGTTCTGCACCTGCGAGCTGTAGCCGTTCTTCCGTTCGCTCAAAACATACTTCCTCATAGCATTACCTAACATACGTTTCAACTCTTAACAATTTCTGTTTATCCAATGCGTAATTCTATACAAAAATAGTTATATAAGCTTTTCCATAATCATCCACCAATGACAAACCTCACGCAATGGAGAAGGACAGATGAGTGAATTCAGAATCGAGAAAAGAAAGGTTATAACCCTCAGAAAGAAGGCAAAAGGCAAAGTCTACAAGCAATACCTCCTGACAATACCGAAGGCGTTTGCTGAACAGCATAAGCTCGACACGGTTTACTGCGTCGCCAATAGCATCTGGATAGGCGTTCCAGACCAAGAAACACTCATGCGAATTTTGAAGCACATTCCGCAAATTGAACAGCTTCTCAGAAGGGAGAAGAGCCAACCATGACGCAAAACCCCGATTCCGAAACAAGAAAACATCCTTTACCTCCGGTCAAGCTGTTCCAGCAGATATTCTGCACACACTGTGACCTGCACTGCAACCCAACAGAAACACGCTTCCAAAACTGCATCCTAAGCCTAATCGCAGACGAACTCGCCAGACAACGCCAACTCACACAGCAAAGGACACAACACCAAACCTGGTGACACTCTTATGAAAACAACTGCGTCTGCTATTGGCTTGTGTGACACATTCTGTTTCGAGCTTAATGCAGGCTTATTTAGGCTAAACAGCCACAGGGAACGCCTAGTTCAGCCTCAGAGAAATGTGTCACATCCACCCATAGAAGCCGAAGGAGTTGCCTATCATGCATAGGACTGTGTATTTTTGGCGTGGTTTGTATCCTTTGCTGAGGCGTTTCTGCAGGGAGAAGAATGTCTCGTTTAACAAGGTTGTCAACTGTGCTGTGGAAGGGTTTTTGGGTCGGGTTGATGTTGAAGAGTTGAGACTTACGGCGAAGCTTGAGCAATTGTTGCGTGAAGAAGCCGGGCTGAGGCGTGTTTCCAACGCTATGTTGAGAAGCGGCAGCTACTTGTCAGGCTATGTGCAGCGTGTTTTGCTTGAGCCGGGTCGCAGCATTTCTCATTTGCCTGATCCTCAGCGTCCTTTGAAGGCTTTGAACCCGAAGGAGGAGCGGGTCTTTCGGAGAATCGCGACAAGGCGGGAGCAGATTGCCCAGGAGATAGCTGAGATTCAGGAGCAGCTTCTGCGGGATGTTAAGCCTTTCCGCCTGAAGCCTATTTGCATAGGCGTTCAAGGTCACGTGCACGTGCAAAAACCACAGCGGAAGGAGGTGAAAATGCGAATGCCTGTTAAGAGGTTGGGTCGCCCGCCGTTCCTAAGCGTGAACGAGGTTGAGGATGGCGACGTCTTCCTGATTGTTGAGCCACCGTATCTCGTTGATGCGGAGCACAGCAAGTGGGGCAAGGAACGCTACCGCATAGTTGTCAAGAAGCCTGAAGACAGAGAATTTGGCCTGAGAACGTGGACGCTGAACACTTCGACGTCGAACCGTTTGCTTGATGCTTTCGGCGAAGATGACAAGCTCTGGGTAGGCAAGAAAATCCGCGTTAGAAAGCATGCGGAATTCGTTCTCGGAAAGCAGAAGCTTGTGCTATACGGCGAAGCATACGTAGACCCGCAGAAGCCCTTTTAGAGGTTGATCAGTAGATGACTGGGTTCAAGCCCAATAGTTGGCATTGTCCAAGCTGCGGACACATCAACCCACCTTCCCACTTTTTCTTTTGCATGAAATGCGGTTTCCGAAACATTGCAACCTACGGTTAGGAAATAATAGATGATAAGTGAGACCGCCAGTTGTCCACAATGCGGTTCAGATAGGCTCTACAGAGACGGACTACGCTATCTGACTGATGGCAGCACAGTTCAACGGTGGTTATGCAGAAACTGCGGATATCGCTTTACTTATAAAAATTGCAACAATTCAGAAACGTTTCAACATGCTCAGAAAATTCATACGAAGTCATTAAATCGCTCTTACAACTTATCTCTAATCTGCCAAAGGAGCGATGAGCCATCAAGGCAAGCGTCCACTGGCGTGAAGCTGGTGAAAAATTTGGCCGCAGCAGAAAGCCAAAAACAAGCTGCGGAGACGTCTCCACTACTAGACAAAGAAGCCCTCAAAGGCAAAATCCTAGAATATCTTTGGCAACTCGAAAAGGACGGAAGAGCACAAGGCACTATAAGAAACTACAACAAATGGTTTGCCCGCTGCATGAAGCATAACGTCAACCTATTCGACCCAGAAGAAGTCAAAGGCTATCTTGCTAAAGCTACGTTGAAAGAAAGGACAAAAATAACCATCGTTGGAATGCTCAGAGTTTGGTACAGATTTCTCAAGATTCATTGGGAACCGCCAGAGTACGTCCCAGAAGCCGAGATTCCCTTCATACCCATGGAACAAGAGCTTGACCAATTGATAGCTGGATGCGGAAAGAAAACGGCAACATATCTCCAACTCATGAAGGAAACAGGAGCCCGAGCTGGCGAAATCTCCAAGCTTACATGGGCTGACATCGACTTTCAGCAAAGAGTAGTAAGAATAAAACCTGAAAAAGGAAGCCTGCCACGGATGCTACCCCTCTCTGTAAAAGCAATCGAAATGTTGAATAACATCCCAAAAACGTCTGACCGCATATTTCTCTTCGCTGACGACATGCGCTCCTGCTTCTACGTCCAACGGAAACGCATCGCCAGAAAACTTGGCAACCCACGATTATCGCACATAAGCTTTCACACATTCCGCCACTGGAAAGGAACAATGGAATACCACAAAACAAAAGAAATCTTTTACGTCAAAGAACTCCTAGGCCACAAAAGCATTCAAAGCACACAAGTCTATATACACATTGAACGGGCCCTCTGCCCAAACGCGCTTCTAGACGAATACCACGTCAAAGTAGCCAAAACACAAGAAGAAATCGCCCAGTTGTTGGAAAACGGGTTCGAATATGTGCTCCAAAAGGACGGCCTTGCTTTCTTCCGAAAGCGAAAATAATCAGCATATAACGGATGCAATAAAAATTTATGGGATTATTTCGCATCCGTTATATTTCATGTACTCGAAGTCGGAGGGCTTAATCCTTCTCTCTGCAATGAGCCTCTCAACTCTGGGCAGTTCCCCCCTAAGCAAATGGACAAGGTTCTCAACTGTCCTGCAAACCACAGCATAGGCTTCTCTGCTCCAACGCTTTGTGATGTTCGCGTACAAACAACGCCCACCGCATTCGCTTAAGATTCCGCATTCGGTGCACGGTTCAGAAACGAACACTCGCTTCAACTTTAATGGGTGCGCCGTGGAAATGTGCCTCAAGTAGAAATCCTTCATCCCACTCATCACTGGACAGGGCACGATGTAGCCGTTGGTTAGGATGCTGTAGCTGCTCCAGCCAGATCCACACCGCAAAAAACTCCCTTCACGACGCAGCAAGGATTGCGTCAACCCCAAGAAAGGATACATCCGAAGCACTCTTCCGTCCTTCTCCATCTCGTCGACCCACCACCGCACCAGACTCCGAACTCCCGGGTTGTAGCTTTCGTTCACCCACTTCTCGAAGGGTCTCTGGACGAAGTCGTTCTTCCAGAACCCAGCGTCGAGCTGCCAATGAACCGAAGAAAACTCGAAGTCGGGATTATCCAGCAGCCACTTCACTTCCTTAGCTATGTCCGTTTCTTCCATCACAGTCATACGCGCGACCATCTCGCCTTCAAAGCCGTTGCGCCTGACACTCCTGAGATTGTCGACGATCTTCTGGTAAACACCCGCCCCTCGATAGTAATCGGTCAGCCTCTGGCTACCGTCGACGGACACCAGAATCGTGTGGAGCCGATTCGTGTATGCTGGGTCAAGCTTGTCTAGAAGCAAGCCATTGGTCTGAATCAAGAAATGTTTGGCTTCCACGTTGTCTATGATTTCTACCATCTCTTTTGGGCATAGAGTTGGTTCGCCGCCGTAGAAGCTCAAGACACAGTCGGGGTCTTTTTCGCAGAACGACTCCAGAGTGGCGACGTCGTAGTTTATTTTCTTGGGCACGTGGTAGTCTACGTTGAATTGAAAGTCTGAGTCGATGTCGTCGCACGACTTGCCGTAGCAGTACTTGCACTGTAGGTTGCATTCGGTCGTAAGCAGTATGTGGAAGAACATGGCTGCCTCCCAGGTATTAGGGAGTTTCGTCAAAAAAGGGTTATGTGGATGTTCCAGCTTACCGCTTAGGGCGTGAATTCTACCTTCCGCTTTAAGTCTTCCACCGCTTCAGGGTTCATCAAAGTCGTTATGTCCCCAACGGTTTCGCCCTTCACCAGGGCTTTGAGTATTCGGCGCATGATTTTCCCGCTCCTAGTCTTCGGCAAAGCGTCTGTCAGCACGATCTTCTCGGGCCTAGCCGTGGGTCCTATGACTTTTACAACTTGCGCCATGAGTTCGTTTTCGAGGGCTGGAGAAGCTGATATTCCCTGTTTTAGGACGACGAAAGCCACTGGCACTTCGCCTTTTATGTCGTGGGGCGCCGCCACTACTGCACATTCGGCGACTGACGCATGCTGTGTCAGCGCGTTTTCCACTTCGGCGGTCGAGAGTCTGTGACCCGCAACTTTCATCACGTCGTCCACTCTGCCCGTGAGGCGAATGTTACCCAACTCGTCCCATCGTATGGCACCGTCGCTCGTGTAGTAGACTTTATCCCCATAAACACTCCAGTACTGAGTCTTGTACCTCTCCGGGTCCTTGTAGACTCCTCTAATCATGCCCGGTGCGAAGGGACTCTTCTGAACGAGGTATCCGCCCTCGCCGATTTTGACGGGTTTTCCAGTCTCGTCCCAGATGTCGTGGGTTGTGCCAGGGAAGCTCCTGCCTGCAACCGTGGGTATGAAGGGACCTATGCCTGGTAACGAGTTTATGAGCGTCGCCCCAGTCTCGGTTTGCCACCAAGTGTCGATGACGGGGCATCTTCCACCGCCTATGTGCGTGAAGTACCACATCCACGCGTCTTGGTTAATCGGCTCGCCCACCGTGCCCAAGAGGCGTATGCTGCTGAGGTCGTGTTTGTTTGGCCACTCTTCTCCCCAGCCGAGTATCATTCGTATGGCTGTGGGCGCCGTGTAGAAAACTGTGACTCCGAATTTTTCCACGATTTCCCACCATCTGTCGCAGCCTGGGTAGTCCAATGAGCCTTCGTAAATCAGCGTGGTAGCTCCGTTGAGCAGGGGTCCGTAGCAGGCGTACGTGTGTCCCGTGATCCAGCCTATGTCGGCGGTGCACCAGAAAATGTCATCGTCGTGGAGATCGAAGTCCCATTTGGAAGTCCAGTGGGCGACGGTTAAGTAGCCACCCGTATTGTGGACTATGCCTTTAGGTCTTCCCGTCGTGCCACTCGTATAGAGTGTGAAGAGCATGTCCTCGCTGTCCATCGGCTCGGGCTCACAGTAGAGCGGAGCCTTCGCCATCAAGTCGTGCCACCAAAGGTCTCTCCCTTCTTTCATCACGATTTCGTTTCCCGCACGCCTGACGACAACGATTTTTTCGATCTTGGTGCCCTGGGCGCCTATGTCGGCGTTGGCTTTGAGGTTGACAACCTTTCCCCTCCGGTAATAACCGTCCGCAGTGACCAAGACCTTTGCCTCTGCGTCTTCCATCCTACTCCGCAGGGATTCACCGCTGAACGCCGAGAAGACGACGCTGTGGATTGCCCCTATGCGGGAGCAGGCGAGCATGGCGATTTGTACTTCTGGGATCATGGGTAGGTATATGCCTACTCGGTCGCCCTTCTTCACGCCTAAGCCTTTAAGCACGTTGGCGAATTTGTTGACCTCGCGGTAAACATCCTGGTAAGTTAGTATTCTGTGAGGCTCGCTTGTCGGTTCGGGTTCCCAGATGATTGCTGCTTTATTCTTCCGCCAAGTCTTGACGTGACGGTCTAGGGCGTTGTAGGAAGCGTTGATCTTGCCGTCGACGAACCACTTGTAGTATGGGGGGTTCCACTGGTAGGTTTCGGTCCACGGCTTAAACCATTCCAGCCCTTCCTTTGCCCTTGCTGCCCAGAAAGCCTCAGGGTCTTTGGCGGCCTCCGTGTAGACTGATTCGTCGCTTATCCATGCTCTCTTCTTCATTTCTTCGTTTGGCCAAAACATTAGCTTGTTCTTGGGGTCTTCTCTTACCCATTTAGCAGGTTTGGACATGATTTTACATCCCTTGCTTAGAGCTTATGGAAAAAGCTCCTCTGAAATAAAATCTTTTCCCTCAAAGATGCGATTGGACAACACAGGGTAAATGCCTATATATTCATTCAGCAGAATCTGTGACTATGAGACCACTCGTCCCGATAGTTATATCGATTCTCGCTGGAATCGGCTGGCTAATCTTCGTCCTGCTGCACACTGTTTTCTGGTCAATCGAGTTCGACCTCTTCCAGAACATCGTCATCTTGGGGGCATCACTCCTCATCGTGGCGCTTCTCATAGGCTTAATGTGGGTGCTCTGGGGCTTCAAGCAAGCAGACTAAGGACAAACCTGACGTCCCCCTTTTTCTTGACCACTAAGTCAGCATTACTACTGCAGCGTTGGCTCACAGGAACCCATAATAACCGAAAACTCGATTATCACGTCACCAAAGAAAGAGAGGAACAAAGACGACGCATAACATCGTTTACTTGGAAATTCCCGTCACCAACATCAAAAGGTCAGGAGAATTCTACAACAAACTCTTCGGATGGAAAATAGAGTACATGGAAAACTATGCCCTTTTCGTGCCCGAAGAAGGAGGACTCGGAGGAGGCTTAGACCCAAAAGAAAAAGTGACACCGGGCGGAATCGTCTTCTACGTCGCCGTCGAGGACATACCCAAAACCCTCAAGAAAGCCGAGAAGCTCGGCGCAAAGACGGTAAAAGAAAAAACCGAGATTCCTGGCATGGGGCGGTACGGGTTGTTCTCAGACCCAGATAGCAACATAATCGGGGTCTTCACTGCAAAGCAACGTGAATAGCTTCGAACCCTCTTTTTTCTATTCTTTCACCGGGCAGACGGGCAAAACAGTCTTCCCATGCAC
>CAZPDY010000006.1:0-13695 GCA_964585455.1 uncultured Candidatus Bathyarchaeia archaeon
CCCTAGTTCACGTTTAGAGGCGAAAACAAAATAGAGGATTTTGTTGTGAGCATCGCTCATTATTTTCGATAAGTACATAGGGTTCGCAAGCCAAATACCATTTGAAGAGAAGATGTCTGTTGGTTGATGACTTGGTTAGCGTCTCAGTTGTGGTATCAACGTATACTCCTGAGAGGTTACAAAGTGTACTAAGTTGCATCCATTCTCTAGAGATGCAGACGCTATTGCCTTATGAGATTATCCTGGTTCTTGATCCGGACAGAAAATTGGTGGAGTTCTATAGATCTAAAGTAGCCTCTGATGTTAAGATTGTAGTGTCTGATCAAAAAGGGCTCTCCAACGCCCGCAACTCAGGTATCAAGAATGCAGAAGGGGAGATTATTGCTTTCATCGACGATGATGCTGAAGCTGATAAGAAATGGTTAGAGAGATTGGTAGTTCACTACAGCGACTCTAGTGTTATCGGCGTGGGCGGTTTGGTTAAGGCTCTATGGAAAGAAAAGCGTCCAAAATGGTTTCCAGAAGAGTTGGATTGGATTGTCGGATGCTCGTATAAAGGTTTACCTAAAGAGGTTTCGGTTGTCAGAAATCCTATTGGATGCAACATGTCTTTTAGAAAAGCAGTATTTAGTAATGTTGGGTTCTTCAGGAGCGCTGTAGGGCGTGTTGGCAAGAAGCTTCTGGCTAGCGAGGAAACAGAGTTTTCCATAAGGGTCTCATCTGGAATGCCTGGGTCCAAGATAGTTTATGATCCCTCGGCGATCGTTTATCATAGAGTGGATTCAAATAGGCAAAATCTGAGATATGTGATCACTCGCTCATTTTACGAGGGGGTGTCAAAAGCTCTGGTTTCGTCGACTCTGAAATCGTCTTCGAATCTATCTACAGAATCTCATTATCTGAAGTACCTGTTGAAAGTGGCGTTTCCCTCTAGGCTCAAGCGTCTGTATAGGTTTGAGAGCCTTGCTCAGATGACAGCATTGGTTCTTTCCAGCTTCTTGGTTTTTCTAGGGTATGTGAGACGGGGTTGAAGGTCGGAATGATGGGCGATACCGTGAGCTTTGTTGTGAAAGGAGGATTATGCTGTGGGTGTGGCACTTGTGCGGGAATATGCCCCACTGACGCAATAGCAATGAATATGACGGATTATATCTTTGTTCCAAGGATAGCATTAGATAAATGTGTTCATTGTGGCTTATGCGTTAAATCATGCCCTGGTCATACTGTTGACTTTGGTTCGATGAATGCGCAGATTTTTGGAAGGTTGCCCGACGATCCATTAGTTGGGAATTTCATGAATTGCTATGTTGGCTATTCGGCTGATCGCGAACTGAGGTATAATTCTGCTTCTGGTGGGTTGGCAACCCAGTTGTTGGTTTTCGCCATGGAGAACGACATTATCGATGGGGCTTTGGTTACGCGAATGAAAAGACAAAATCCGCTGGAACCTGAGGCTTTCGTAGCACGAACAGTTGATGACATAATCTCTGCCTCGAAATCAGTGTACTCTCCTGTTGCAGCAAATGTAGCTCTTAAGGAGATTTCGAGAGAAGGGGGGAGATATGCTGTTGTGGGGTTGCCGTGTCATATTCATGGGATAAGAAAGGCTGAAGAAGTCTCAAAGGTTTTGAAGAAGCGGATTGTGCTTCGAATAGGGCTACTGTGTTCTCATATGGTTGCTTTTGCAGGGATCTATTCCCTTCTGAAGAAGCTCAGAATAGAAAAGGGCATGGTTCGCAGCATCAGCTACAGGGGAGATGGGTGGCCAGGGTCATTATCTGTTCAGTTGAATAATGGTCGTTATGAAAGAGTGCCTCTTACCGGTAGTTGGCATGGGTACTGGTCGTTATTTTCTTCTTTCTTTTTTACTCCGACGCGTTGCACGATGTGTCCTGATCAAGTCGCTGAGCTGGCAGATATATCGCTGGGAGATGCTTGGTTACCTGAGTTCAGGTCTGACGAAGTCGGACGATCTTTGATAGTCTTCAGGACAAAGTTGGGTCAGGACGTCCTCGAAAAAGCAAGACAGTTCAAGGCTCTTTATGTGGAGCAAGTGGATGTAGAGAAAGTGTTGCAATCTCAGAGAGTGAACTTGAAGTTTAAGAAGCATGATTTGGCACAACGTCTGTCTTTGCTGCATATGGTGGGGAAGTCAATTCCTAGATTCACACCTGAACCGCATGAAAAGGTATCGCTTTTCTCATTCTTGAGGAACCTATTCGTCTGCGTTAACGTTTTTGTCGCGTCAAAGGATTTCTTTAGTTCTTTGTGGGTGAATGTCCCGTTTCCGCTTTTTAGGCTTTACTACGGAATATATAAATTTCTGTCTCTGGTTTGAAAGGGAGGTTGTTGTTCTTTGGTGCAACGACGTATTCATGTGATTCATGTTGGGAACATGAATAACAAGGGAACTCAGGCGCTCATAGGAAGTGATGTCCATGTTATTAAGGAAATTGTCCCTTACGCTTCGATTTCAGTTTCAACTACCGATGTAGATGGAGTCAAGCGACTGGATCTGGACATACAGAACGTGCTGCCTCCGATTATTGACATTCCCTACGAGTTGGCAGATCAGATCGCCAGGAAGTCTGGATATAGCAGGAATGGTTATCAGTACAAGCTTTTTGCGTTGGCAGCATTATTCTACATGCCAATTCAGATTTTCTTCTCAATCTGCTCGATCGGGCTTGTCAAACTAGGAACCACGCCACCTTACAGGTCTCGCGTGTTTGAAAGCCTTAGAGCCTGCGACTTGGTGGTATCTCATAGTGATGAAAATTTCAAAGAAACCGCTTCTCTCTTGCCTTTGAATCCTTTTTGGATTTTGACTTGGTGGTCCATGCTAATTGCCAGAACGTGGGAGATCTTGGCGGCGAGGTCTTTCAGGAAACAAGTCATAGTTTTTCCTAACTCCATTGGGCCTTTCAGAACACTGATAGGCAGGTTATTGGCGAAGCTTTCCTTCTACAATTGTCATCCGATTTTGATAAGAGATTCGGTTTCATACGAAATTGCGAAAAGACTGTCGTTAAGCTCAAGAGCTTCCTTGATACTCACGTACGATACAGCTTTGTTGTTCGAGTCCGACTCTAAGAGCTATAAAGGGGCTCTTAAGACGAGAGCAGGACCAGTTTTGGGAGTTTCTCCTGGCGTGTACAGTTACAGCATTACGAAAGAAGAGGTTCTTAATTATGTTGCTTCTCACGCTGAAGCTTTGGATGAAGTCATAGAGAAGTTTGGTTTCCACGTTGTTTTCATGCCGCACTACATTAGTGGCTTTCAGAATGACGATCTGGAGATTTGTAACTCCATAATTGGCAGGATGAAGCAGGGAAGATCTGTTGAGCTCATAGAAGTGACGACGGCCAGCGATTTCAAGAGTCTCCTTGACCAGATGGACTTGGTTATCAGTTCCAAGATGCATCCGGCCGTTTTGGCGGTGTCAGGGTATGTACCTACATTGTGCATAGCTTACGATCATAAACAAACAAGTTTTTTTGAACGTTTGGGCATGGAAGAATGCTTGCTCGCTATACGCGACATCTCATGCAAAAACCTGTCTGAAAAAATCGAGCATGTCTGGAAGAATCGAGATCGATTGAAAGCAATTTTAAAAAGGAGAATTCCAGTTTGGCAACGACATATCAGCGAAAGCATAAGAAAAGCATTAGTTTCCATAAACAGATGATTGATTGGTGACCATATAGATGATTAATTATGTCGGAGTCGTATATCATCTTCACACATTGATAAGAAGGTCATTCTGGGATAAAGCAAGGCTGAGCAGATTTCAGAATGACCGATTGAGGAAGATGGTAAGTCACGCTTACAATTATGTTCCTTTCTACCATAGGAAGTTTAGAGAGCTGGGTCTTTATCCGTCCGATATAAAGTCGACAGATGATTTGAAAAAGCTGCCGATAATCAGAAAGGATCAGATCAGACGAAGACAGAAGGAGATGATTTCTAACGGTTTTGTACTCGATCAGTTGAAGAAACTCTCAACCAGCGGTTCGACTGGTGAACCATTATTTCTTCATATTAGCGGTGCCGAAAGCGAGTTCCGAAAGGCGAAGCACCTAAGAGCAAATATGAGTTGTGGTCAAAGACCGTTTGATAGGTGGGTGACGATTACTGCGCCACATCACTTTGCGGAATCAGTGAGGCTTCAGAAATTACTGAATCTTTTCTCACCCTGTCCGATCTCTGTGTTTGATAGCACTTATGAACAGATAAGGAAGTTGGAAGAGATGTGTCCAGATGTATTGGATGGATATTCTAGCTCGCTTTTCTTGCTCACAAAAGAGATCGAGAAGAAAGACATTAGAACGATAACACCGAGGTTTTTGATTGGTGGGGCTGAGCTTATAGATGAGTGTTCGCGCGATTTCATCGAAGAAACGCTGAGCGCGCCCCTCTATGATCAGTATTCAAGTGTTGAGTTCGAGAGGATTGCCTGGCAATGCCCAGTGAAGCGGGGTTACCACATGGACGTTGACGCTGTGTCCATCGAATTCGTTGATGGTGAGGGTGAGGAAGTCTCATTCGGAGAAAGGGGAGAGATTATCTGCACAAGCCTGTTCAGCTATGCAATGCCGTTCATCAGGTATGCAGTAGGGGATATAGGAGTGAAGTCAGAGGAGTCGTGTGAATGTGGAAGGAACTTGCCACTCATGGAAGTTGTCGAGGGTCGAAAAGATTCGCTCCTTCATCTTCCAGACGGGAGAACATTGACCCCTCGTGCTTTCACCATTGCTTTCAACATGTATAAGCTTTACAGTTGCATAGACCAATTTCGTGTAATTCAGAAGAGGAAAGACTTGTTTCACGTCCTTGTTAAGATAAAGTATGAAAAGCGCGATTGCGAGAATGTTTTGAGAAAGGAACTGCCAACTCATTTGAGAAGAACAATTAATCTTCCCGCTGGGAGTGTTGAGTTCGAGATAGACTGTGTTGACGAAATTCCCCTAGACAAGAGCGGAAAGCTGATGACTGTGGTCTCTGAGCTCTAGAACGTTGTTGAGGAACACCAATACGGAGATTCCATTAGCACGTGCAGGTGACAGGTATCAGATATCAGTGCACACATCTAACTCGAATTCACTAACTCATAAAAGGCTGGATTCGGGGTGTAACCCGTAAAGATGTTATATGATTCGCTTTCTCCCCCTTCAGGTTGGCTTACCCAGCAGAATATTCTATCGATTTCCTCTTCAATTGAATATTCTACGAAGCCAGCAACGTAATCTCGTTGCTCGTCGAGGTCACTTTTGGTCTTGCCGAATTCGGTTATCCATAATTCCTTGCCATGTGCTTCAGCATAGGCTATGACAGCATTCATCTTGGCTTCTGTTGTACCATAAACGGACTGCGAAGGGTTCCGAGGATCCCAATAGGTGTTTCTGCAAATGAAGTCGCATGCTTCATCTATGGTTGGGGAATAATGACCCGTTGTGGGAGAGTAGCCGCCCATAAACCGCACAGAGACTGGCTGTGTGGTCTTGCCCTTTGCTGTGCTAATAATGTCTAAGATGAAGTTGCTTTCAGAACTGCTTGCAGTACGAGCCTGCGGTTCATTGAGCACCATCCAAGCTTTAATCGCGTAGCCAGCGAAAGCATCTATGGCAGCCTCCACATAGTTAAGGTATTTCGCTCGGTTAGTTACATAGTTGGTTGCGGAGTCTCTGAAATAGTTGTCCCAGGTTGTGTACCATGTGTGCAGGTCAATGTTAATGTCAATGTTTTTTGCATTTGTTTCGGTGATGATTTCTTTTGCTTTGGCAACGTAGTTGGATGAGGGTTGTTCGTTTGACCATTCAGAGAAAGCATTCAAACGTAACGTAAGTTCAGTGAGGCCTTGGTTGTCACAGATTGTGATGAAGGTTCTGACTTCCGCTATACTCATGCCAACATAGTTTATCAATTCTGTAGTTGAAACGGTCAAGTATTCCTGGTCTGGGGTGTATTTGATTATACCCGTTACGCTTATGTTCTTCGAGGAAATAAATCCCAGGCTTATGGATATTGTTGAGAGACCTAGAATCGCAAGTAGAGTGAATGCCAGTACTTTGGTGGGAGGGTAAGGCATCAAGTCACGCGCAAGTTGTTATCGAGTGTATTACGATTTATTAAATCTTACTTCATATGCGTTGAACACAAGTACAGGTCGCACTTTGCTCGGTGGCCGCGGGCAACCGTTGCTGATGCTGCTTGATCCTAAAAGTTGTTTTGGGAGAACAGGAGAGTTGAGGATAGCTTTTTGGGTAGCCTTTTTCATTGATTTTTCGTAGATGTTTGACTCGAGTCGTTGATACCCGGTGCAATGAATGATTTCGTTTTATGCCACCATTTCTTGTGCGCTTTGGGGGAAGAGATTCTGCGACGTTTGTTGACGTTCCGGGAAAATGTCAGACTTTCGCGAAAAGCACTGAAAAAAAAGAAGGTTGCTAGATGGGTTTGTCAGGAGAGTCTGGTGGAGGTCTTTCAGGATGGGTGGGCTGGGGAATTGTTGGTTCAGGACCAATGTATGTGTTTGATAGTCTAAAGCAGTCGCAGTAGACTGTGAGCTGGTCTTCCACCCCCGTAGCTGCTATTATGCCGATGTCAACAAATTTCGCATTTATCTTGTAACCAATTCCAACGACTATTCGCAGTATTTTTGTCCCGTCAACGAACATCTCAGCTATGCCTTTGCCTGCGTTCCAACTGAGTTCAATGTTGTACCAGTGGTCGGCCGTTACAGCTGTTGTTGTTACTGCTGTCATGTAGACTCCTCCTGAGTATAGCAGCCACTTTACGATTCCTGATTCTCGTCTTATTCCTGCACTTGCCAGTGCTTGGATACCGTCTGAGAAACGCATGAAATATACTGTGGCGCCTTCGTCTGTGAGTATCTGAGATCCGGTTGAGCCGTCTATGCGGAAATAGCCGTTTGCGTATGCTTCTTGCACTTCTCCTATGCTTTTGTATAGGTAGGCGTTTTCGCGGTTTGTCGAGGTTCCAGTCTTTGCGCAGCGAACGGCGTATATGCCGTGATGCGCTTCGTCATTGGTTACTGTAATGGTTTCGCCGGAGGTTCTGCCTGTTCCGGTCCACGGGTTGATGGTTCCAGATTCGAAGTTGTCTTCGAATATGGTTTCAGGTTCTGGTGGTGGTGGTTCAGGTGGCGGCTCATCTGGTGGTGGTTCGTCATCAGGGAGCGGTTCGTTTGTTAGCTCATAAAAGGCAGGATTTGGTGTGTAGCCCGTGAAGATGTTATAGGTTTCACCTGATACGTCAGGTTGGCTTACCCAGCAAAAGATAGCGTCTACACCTTTTGATGTTGCCCATTCAACAAATGCTTCCACATAGCTTCTTTGTCCTTCCAGGTTGCTTTTGCTTTTGCCGAATTCCGTGATCCAGAAAGGCTTACCTTGTTCGTGTGCGGAATTGAGAGCAGCCAGCAGTTTTTGCTCTGTTGAACCATAGACGGCTCTCCCTGGGTCTCTTGGATCCCAGTAGGTATTCCGGCATATGAAGTCGCAGGCTTGGTCTATCGCAGCGCTGTAGTGTCCTGTAGTGGGAGAGTAGCCTCCCATGAATCTGACGCTGATTGGTTTGCTGGTCACCTCTTTGGCGGCAGCGATAACATTTAGTATAAACTGGTTTTCGCTGTTTGATGCTGTTCTCGCTTGAGGTTCATTCATCACCATGAAGGCATACACGTTTGAGTCTTTGAACGCATTTAGCACATTTTTAACGTATGTGATGTATTTTGCTCTGTTAGTTGAGCTGCTGGAAGCGCTGTCTCTGAAGTAATTGTCCCATGTGGTGTACCATGTGTGGAGGTCTACAGCTACTTCAATACCGTGGCCGTTTGCTATTTCTATCATTTGTTTAGCTTTCTCTATTCCAGAACTGCTGCCCCTTTGCCATTCAGAAAAGGCATTTAATCTGACGATGTACAGTGGGATTTCTTGAGTTTGTAGCAATTGAACAAAAGTCGTCGCTTCGCCTGTTGTCATGCTGTAGAAGTTGATGAGTTCAGTTGAGGCTGCCGTTCCTTGAATGCTGAGTCGGGCTGGCACTAAGCTTGTTAGGATGATTAGCGTCAGGGCAGTTAATGTGGTGGCTAGTTTTTTCCATTTCACTTCTGAGGTTCACTCCTTTCTTCCTTCTATCTAGATTCAGGAGTATTTCTTCATCCAAGTCTTAAAGCTTCTTGAGAAGGTGGCTTTCGCAGTTAGTAAACTTCTCTTGAGAAGGCTTAAGTTGGTTTTGTGTAATTTGGCTAGCTTCGACCTGCTGTTCTGTTTTTGGCAGCACGGGCTCAAGATCAATGACCGTTGTACCTGAGAATTTGTCGAAGAACCTGATGAACCTTCTGTCTTTGAGTCTGAGCCCGAAGAACAGGTCGAAGGGCATGAGGAAGACTTTGCCGAAGTTTCTGACTGCTGCGTGGTCGTAGAACACGTTTTCGCCACCTATTCTTACGACTTTTATGCGAAGAAGGAGCTTTCCCAAGCTTTGTCCTGCAAATCCTTCGAGCAGTGTTAGGTAAACCCAGAAGAGCACGAGGAATAGTATTATGTTGATGTTCAAGAGCAAGAATTGCATTGTGAATGGATAGGCGATGTTTGGGAGTGCTAGGAAGAGTGTGAGAGCGAGAGCCAAGTCTATTAGGAAGGCAGCGGTCCGCCTTTTCCAGCTTGCGAGTGGGCGAGTCAATGGCTTCTTCGTGACTTGGGCTTCTATTGCCCAGGCTTCCAGATCCTTTATGAGTATGATTGCGTTTCTGCCAACTCTGCTTAGCTTGTATTTGCCGTTCGGCGTTTGTTCTACGAATGCTTCTAGGTTTCGCAGGTGGAAGCTGAGTTTCCCAGTGTCAACGTTGAAGGCCGTTGCGAGGTCGGTGAAGGAGCCTTCGTCCTTGCCGCTCAGGTAGAGAAGGATCTGACGCCTGAGGGGGTGAGATAACACGGTGAATATTTTTGAGACGTTTTCTTGGTCGACTGCCATTTTTTTGCACTGGTCGCTCGCTTTCATATAGAAGGCGATAGCCACTTAGATTAAAGTTGTGCTGTGTCTCGTCTTTTGGAGGTTTTATTAAGATTTTGGTCATGGTCAGTTGAAAAAAGGGATTCTGATATTTGCTTGAGGGTTTTGAGACAGAAAAAAGGAGGAATTGGAGTCTTTTCTTGGATTTATTCTTCGCTTGTAAAGTTGTAGGTTTCGGAGTCTGCCGTGAACATGGCTAGTACTTTGTATTCTCCTTCCAATTCGGGGATGAAGTTGTAGGTTTCCCTGTACTTCCAGCAGTTGATTGTTATGTTGGTTTCTTCTTGAAGTTGTTGGACATGTTGCCAGTCTTCTGTTGTTTGGTTCCACCAGTATAGACTGGCTGAGTAGGTTCCGTTAATGCTGCAGAAGCCCCAGTTTTCTCTATTGCAGTCGTCGCATCTGTGTTCCAATCGATCTTCGCATTCACGCCAGCAGCATTCTTCGCATGCGTTGTCAAGCTTCAGACAGACCCAGACTTTCACTGGGCAGCCGACTATTCTACAATCACCGATTTCGATGTCGCACTCGATTTTTGGCTTAGTAACCTCGAAAGTTTTTTCCCAGGTGTAGGTTGTACTTGAGATAGCGACAGCGCTGACAGCGATGCTGGCGAGTATCAAACTCGTCAGAATGGTAAACAGACCTCTCCTTTTCAAATAATCACCCTCTTAGTATATGCATCTGGGATGTGATTTTAGTTTTTGTGGATGAATCCTCTATAGCTATGTTTCTAATGGCGTTGGGCGTGCGCAGGAGACAACAGCAGCCGAGACGACACTGTTTCCTGTACAGTCGATTATTGATATGCTGTTGAGGTGGGAATTTCAGATAAAAATGTCGGTGTGGAATCCTATTTGTGAGTAGTGCTATGTTGAGGAGTGTTAGGCGGAAGCTATGGCGCTGGAGGCTTGGAGGCGAATCAGAAGGGAGCTTAAGGTCAGTTCAAGCCAGAAGAAGGTGGCGGTTTAGCTTAACGGAGTGAGATGGATTGAAGTCTGCTTTCAAGGTTGGGCATACGTTCACGGTGAAGCGGGGCGATTTTGAGCAGTATAGGTTTGGGAAGAAGGATGTCGAGCTGAGGGCGATTGAGAAGCCCTGGAGAAATGCTCATGTGGGGGATGTGGCTGCAATTCGGTGTGGGAGGAAGATGTTCAGGAAGAGGATTGTGGGTGTTCATTGTGGGGGTCTGGCTCGCATATTCTTGAGAGTGGATTACAAGCGGGTTTTTCCTCGGGCTTTGACTGTTTTTGACGCCGTGAGGCTGGCGAAGAAGCTAATTCCTTATCAGCGGGAATATGTGGCGTTCGAACTCAAGGATTTTGTCTGAGTGCGCGTTGATTTTTAGAGTTTGCCAGATGGCGAGAACTACTGTCAGCTTTTGCCAAGCTCGATTGCAATTGCTCCAATGAAGGCAGTCATGTACCTAAAGTCGACGAGTCTCACGCTTTCGTTTGGTGCGTGAAGGTTAGTCTCAGGGTCGGGGATTTCGCACATAGCCCAGGGTGTATGGTTGCCAAATAGATACGCAGGTCCAGATCCCTGACTGGAAGGAATGAGAATGGGCTCTTGGCCGCTGAAGCTCTTGGCTGTTTCTACCAGTAGCTGGATAAACGGGTCGTTAATCGGTGTTCTACTTGGTCCGTAACCTTCAAGAAGCCTTATTTCGACATCAGAAAATCCATGCTTGTTCAAGTGACGTCTCAATAGTTTATGGGTTCTATCTGCTTTTTGGTTGGGTACAAGTCTGAAATCCACCTTTGCCATGGCTTCTTTTCCTATGACTGTTTTTGAGCCCGGTCCTTCCCAACCAGCTGACAAGCCGCAAATTGAGCATGTTGGACTGAATTCCAGCTCTTTCCAGAATTCGGCTCCTTTTCTTCCTAGAAGGAATTTCTCAGTTTTATACAGCTGTTTGTATTGCTCAATCTGCTCCGATGGATAATCTGCAAGTAGTTTCAGCTCTTGTTTGCTCGGAGGAACAATATCATCATAAAAGCCATCGATTAAGATTCTCTCCTTTTGATTCTTCAGAGTTGACAGAGCCCATAGCAATCTCCAAGCCGGGTTGACTACTATAGGGGCGTCACCTGAATGCGCATCTTTGGAGAAGCCCTTTACACGAAGCTCGAAGTAAGCGTCGCCTTTCACTCCAGCGTACACTCTGGTTTGCAGTTTTGGAACAGCATTTGCCCACTCCCAAATGCACCCATTAGACTCGAGCAGGCTTGGATGGGCTGTACAGAAACTCTCAAGGTGAGTGCTCCCCGCCTCCTCTTCACCCTCGATGACGAATCTCACATTGCATCCAATTTCACAACCAGTCTCCAGAGCATTCTGAACTCCAAACATGTTGGCGATAATTGGCCCTTTATCGTCAAGCACACCTCTTCCGTATAGTCGTTTGTTGTTGAGCGCGAGTTCGTATGGGGGCGATTTCCATTCGTCTAAGGGCTCTTCTGGCTGGACATCATAGTGATTGTAGAATAGCAGAGTCTTCTTCATGTTTCGACCCAAATCGGCTACAATTATCGGTGAACCAGCCGTCGGGAAGATTTCAACTTTATATCCTCTCTCTTTAAATTCCTTGGTCAGAAGAGCAACCATAGGTCTCATGTTATGCTTCTTGTGGAAGCATGTTGGGATACGAATAGCCTCTTTCAAGCAATCTATCTCATCTTGCTCATTTTTCTTTCCGATCTCCAAAAGCTTGTTTTTGTCATAGCGCAATAAGCTACCCCTCCTTGGGATACGTGAGTATGCGATTGCCATCACTATAAGATTTGTTGCACGAGTGATGAGCGCGTTTATGCGGAAAAGCATATAGCATATTTTGATCTACGTTGTAGGCGCGTTCTGTATGAAGCACCCATCAGTGTATCTCGATTGGTACGTCCGCGTTCCGAGACTGAAGTATGATCTTAGGTCAAGCGGTTTGTCCTTCTTCCAATATGACGTCAATTTGAGCGCAGTTGACCTTAGCATAAACTATGCAAATGGTAACCCTGAAACTGTAAGGCTGCTTGCAGAGTACTACCGGGTGCAGCCAGAGAACGTTTTCGTTTCAAGCGAAGGAGCCTCATGTCAGAATGCCCGGGTCATCAGGGTTATGGCTGAGCATCTCAGGGGTAAGAACGAAGCTGTTGTGGAGTTTCCCACTTATGAACCTCTGTTGCGGCAGGTTCAAGAGTATTTTCGGGTGGTAAGGCGGTTTGAGAGAAGGAAAGAAGAAGGGTACCGGCTCAACTCAGAAGCGATTCGTAAGGTAATCACACTCCGAACTGGACTGTTGGTTCTCACCAATCCTCATGCACCGAGTGGAGTAGTAGCAGACAAGGACGAGCTGACCGAGTTAATGCAGTTATCTAGCGAGTATGGCTTTTTCGTTGTCTGTGACGAGATATACGCTGAGTTCAATCGAGCATTGTGTCCTCCATTGTTTGCAATCGATTCTGAAAGAGCAGTAGTCACCACGAGTTTCACAAAAGCCTTCGGTCTCGGCGGCTTGAAGCTTGGAACGGCTCTGGCTAGCAAAGACTTGGTGAGCAGACTCTATTCAGACGTGCTTAACACGGTTGGGAACAGCTCGAACATTGTCCAGATAATTGCTGGAAGAATACTTGCTCAGGATCAGGCGAGGCTGCGGGAACACGTGGGTCGGTGGGAAGGGCTTAAGAAAGAGATGGAAGAATGGCTTGATGAACATGGCCTGCAGTATACTCCGAACAGGATTAGCGTTACGTATTGGGTGAAGTCCCCGAGCGAAGATACATGCAAATGGACAAACGAAGTCACGATAAAGAAGCACAGTTTCGCTGCGGTCCCTGGCGCCTTTTTCCTTTTCAAAGAAGGTAGCAGAATAGTCAAGTCAAACATGCTGAGAATCGGACTCGGTGCTGTTAACCCGGAAACCCCGCTTTCGGAAGATCTGGAAGTACTGGAGAAGACACTGAAAATTCCTTGAATGGGATTTTCACGCCGAAAGCGCCGGCAAATCCTCTTTTTGGTTCTCTTGCTCGAATTATTGGATTTAATAGATCTGGAGTGCGCGTTTTTCATTCTCTTTTTGCCGTCGCTTCTTTTCTGACAATACGCTAGCTGAGACGAAGGCAGTGACTGTGACGACATTAAGAGCTGCCCACGCGTGAACCAAGGTGCTCTCTAGGGCGGTTGAGGTTCCACCCACTATATGATGAATTTGCTCGTAATGAGCTATCGCTATGTGTGGGGCGTCCATGTACACATTAATTGAGGTTTCTCCGTCTTTTTTGACGACTGCGTCAACGAGCCAGTGTATGAATACGTAGCCTTCTACTGTAGGTGCTGTTAGGGGGACGTTTTTTGATTCGTCATACCAGCCTTCACCTGGAATAGTGGTGATACCTGATGGGTCGGGTTTCACGGTTAGGTAGTGTTGGGTCTTCCAGTTCCACGTGATGCTGGAAGGCGCATTTATGGTGAAGGTTGTGGTGGTCGCGGTTCCTGATGCTGGAACGCTTCCAGTGCCCTTCCAACCTGTGCACACGTGTCGTGTGCCTGTAGACCAAGTCACGGGCGAAGTGACCGATGAAGTGATAGATGTTTCACTGTCAAACCAACCGCTGGCAGGAGTGGGCGCGTCGTATGCGGAGATAACTGTCAAGTAGTATTGGAGAATGT
>CAZPDY010000007.1:0-13602 GCA_964585455.1 uncultured Candidatus Bathyarchaeia archaeon
GCCAGGGCCACGTCAATGGCCCCGTCGAAGGCGTCGCTGATGACGATTTTGGTCCAGACCAGGCCCACCTCGTCGTCGTTGCGCCACCAGGCGATAGTGTCGGCCCAGCGGGCCGCACCAGCAATGTCGGTGTCGCCGTCGCCGTCAATGTCGCCGGCGTCCACCGAGGCCGCGCCGTCGAATTCGCTGTCCACCGTGACAGGCGACCAGTCGGAGCCGTCGCTGTTCTTGTTTGCATACAAGGCTACCTGCTCGACCTTGACCCATAATAGCGGGGAAGGCCTGATGCACCCTTCAAGCGAAAATGCAAAGTGTGCCTTGAGCTCATCGTGTGCTGAATCAATTTGATCAGGCGTCGGTTGTACTGGCGAATCAAGGATGTACTTCTCTGCGGCTTCCCTCCCGGAGGGCCCCTCAATCCAAGCGATAGCCTTGTCTATCTCTTGCAATGAGAGTCTGATGTGTCTGTATTTTCCGCGCGGCTTTGGTGGTTTCAGCTCTAGCGATTCAACCCGTTTGTATTCGCTTTTCAAATCGATATTTAACGCGTTGGCAGCAAAGGCCCGGAGTGACTTGACAAGGATGTCAGGCATGGCACGTTTGTGATAGTGTTTGTCCCAAGCGGAACGAAACGCATAGAACGTATTTGGCCACTCCCATCCGCCTGGATGCATGACAAAGTCAGGTACGAGCTTGCCAGCGCATACGCGATACATCATGTTGATGTATGAGCGCCTTGTCGGGTTGCTTCCAGCTCGGTCGCTCCATTGCTTCATACCTTCTGAGCACTGGTCAAAATGAGCACGATAAACGAAGCACTTATCACCATAGGCTCCATGCGCTAGCAGGTAGTAGTGGGTGAACGGCACCTTAGCCACCTTATCTTCGAGACGCTCTAGGGCGCTATGCACGGTACGCTTTGAGACGTTTAGCTCTTCTGCAATCTCTGCCGGTGTACGGCCGTGTTGTTTGAGCAGATTCAGGATCGACCGATCGAACTTGCCAATTTCTGGCTGCTGGCCATCCTGCTCAGTGGTTATCTGTAGCGCACTCATCACTTTGATTGCAGAATGTCTAGCTTTAACTGCTCCGCTTCATCGGTAAAAATGCGCGACGAATAGAGGGGTGGCTACAGCAAGGACATCATACACGCTTAAATTAAATGTACAAAGGTACAAAATAATTCTCTATATTGTTTTATGATAAAGAATCAGGAGGGAGACCTGCGATCTCTTGTTTTCTTGCAAAATGGCCTAATATGAGCGTGGAATTGCGCAGATAATGCCTGTATAGCTATGAGTTACGCATTCGGGGAGTCAAAAAATTCTGGGGAAGTGGTAAACGCGGTACAATAGCGACTAAGCCTGCTTTTTGGCCGTCTCACGGTGAATCCACTGAGGCGGCTGGCCTAAGAGCATTGATGTGGTGAGGTTTCCAGTACATCCTACTTCTTAAATGAGCGGGATGCTGATGTTCGGCATTGACAGAATCTGAGGATGGGAAGCTCAGTCAAATTCTTGCATTCATGGATAGGAAAACAAAGGCCATCCAGGAGATACGTGATTTGATAGCGAAACCGATGGAAAGTAATCAGGAAATAATCTCGTTAGAAATCAAGAAGAAGGCTGACGAAATCTTTGGTTGCCTTACTTCAATGGCAGCGATCGTGGGTGGGGGAGCTTCACAAAAGATGGACAATGAGATCGAGCAATTGCAGGAGCAATGGCTCTGGCTCGTCAACGCTTCAAACGTGTTTCATCTCGGGTTGAACAAGATTCCCCAGACTGAATGGTGGCTTACGAACGCAAATACAGTACACGTACGCCTTGACGGCAAAAGGAAATTGCAGGTAGAGGGCAAGATTAACCCCATCTCCGGCGATGTTGGCGGTGGCTTTTCACTCGAAAATAGATAATCTGAATTAAAAACTAGGCTTGTTTTTTGCCTCTAACTGCCAACCTTTTAACTTCACATCATTACTAAAGCAACGTGTCAACAGTCCTGCCGCCGTCAGATACCAACTTTCTCTTTGGCGCCGGCAAACATCACCCTTAAATCATAACGCCAAATTCCATATTCCGATGAGCGCTACGGTAGACCTGAACACCTTCATCCCGCAGATGACTGCCCGCATAGGGCATTCGCACATAATGATTCGCCTGGCGCTGGATAATAGAAATGGCAATCCAAACACGTTCTGCTTCGGAAAGATAGATTTCATACCGCAATCAATGACACTAGATGATGTCACCTACGACTACGGCAACTTCAGGTTAATCCGCCGGACTGTTCCCATCGACCAACTTACAAACATAATTGGCCAAATTCAGTCGGGCGCACTGACTATTGACGGCACTCCGATTAACTTGGACAGGACAGGTGGAAGGGACTCACATCGCTTCATCCCATCTGAATCGAACTGGGGTGTCATCGACGCCGACGGGCCGCAGCATGTAATCTTTACCGGGGCCGGTGGCAATAGACAAGTGCCATATGATTCACTAGAAAGCAGGCCGGGAACTCCGCATTATACAACCAAGATTCAGGCAGTGGTAGATTTTATGGGTCTCCGTCAAATAGCACAATCCACCAGCGAACTCATCCTTTCGGTGCACGAATTGAGAGGAAAAATAGCGAAGCTGGAGATAGTAGGAAAGAACCTGACTGTCGAGGTCAACGGCACGGCAACGGATGAAAGCCTCTACGTTCAGTTTTATTGCAGGAAAGGCGAAAAGAAAAGCGACGCCACTCTTGATATTCCAGTCTCTAGCCGCAAGGCAACATATTCCGTACCTTTCGAGCCGGACCTTGTTAACGCCATACTAGTGAGGAAGGGGACTAACGAGATACTGGATGAAAAGCACCTGGGAGGGTGGATTCCTGGCCAAGGTGGAATAATAGTCAGAACGCCTGAATCTGATTTGAGAGACATGATCGCGTCAGGAGAGTCAAGGACAGTAGAGTTCAAGACGGGAACAGGTGAAGACCTCTTCAGAACCGTAGTGAGCTTTTCAAACACGGATGGCGGCACGATTATCGTGGGTGTAACAGATGACAAGAAGGTGATCGGCTTTGAGGCAGATGAAGAGCGAACTAGAAAGTCGGTGGAGTCCCGGGCAAACACTCAGTGCTATCCAGCCATTGAGCCCAAGCTGGAGTGGACCGAGCTTGACGGAAGACCCCTGTTGATAATAAAGGTGCCAGAAGGTACGAATAAGCCCTATACTCTTCGAGGGAGTGGCGGATTTATCAGAAATGGCGATGGGGACTATCCCATCGAGCGGCCTGATTTAGACAAGATCTATGAGGGAAAGAGCCAAGGAAATCGAGGATTTACGGGGAACTGAACTTCTCCAGGGCGAACGAGGCGCGGCCGTCCAATAACAGTGGATGCTAGGTCTGCCAGTTACCTTCTACGCGTTTGAGTATGTCGATTTCGCCTAGGGACGTGAGCACCCATCTAAGGTAATTTAGATTCGGTCGAATCTTCTTGCTTGGCCTGCCTGTTCAGGTAGGCATTGCGCCACTTCGGAGCTCGACATCTTCCCAGATGTAGATTCTTCCTCGGACTTTGTGGTGCACAGTGCGAACATGCTCGTCAAATTTGCTCTCGCCCCCGGCCGATTTGTGCAATCCATTGCCAAGATATGTCTCGTCAAGAAAGAGCTTGGGGCAGAACGGGCATATCCAGTATGCTTCATCTTTCACTTCGGATTTGGTTTCCGTCATATCTTATCATATTAGCTCCTAGCTTTAGGTACTGCGGCCTGCCTCACAATGAACCACCACAGTAGGCCGCCAAGGGAGCCGACTTGAATTGCTGTGACGACGATGTCAGACGTCGACGTGAAATAGAACTCTGTTAGGAATCCCTCCAGGAAGATCTTTGCTCCGTGGTCGACACTAAACGCCAAACCTACTGTCAGGAGGGCCACGCTACGGACCGCCCTGGATGCCACGATGATTGCAAGCGAGCCGGCTAAACCAAAGACGCCTCCTATTGCAAGAAAGAAGGTGTTTCCGTCGACGTCGGCCAAGCAATCAAGCCACATCCCTCTCATTGTCAGGCCAATGCGGAAGGTGTCTCCCTCCATCCAGCAGACTACACCGTGGCCGAACTCGTGAAGAGCGCTTATCGGTATCAAGAGTGCGAAGTAGAAAAGAAAGGAGTGAACGACCACTCCCTGTTTCCCCGTCAAGAGTCTGGCTTTCATGTCATCAGTTTCCTTAGTCCGCGCTCAAGTCGCTCCGGGTTGTTGAGCAGAGTGTCAATGTGCTCCTTCAGGACGTCCGCAGTAAACTCTTCGAGGCTCCTGTTCTTGCCATCTGCAAACTTGCGAAGGCGATGGATTTGTCGTATGTCGTCGTCAGACAGTAGATTTCGTGACAGACGTATAGTCAAGTCTCCCATGTCTGAATCCGCGGATTCAGAAGCTATAGGGCTTGCTACTAACGGCTGCTTAGCAAAAGCTATAAGCCAATCCGCGGTTTCATGCAAATAGTGAAGGAACGCCGCCCGATGCTGACGTGTACCCACTGCGGCTACCGGTGGCGCCAGCGATTTGAGAGAAAACCATCCTCTTGTGCTGGCTGTCATGTCGCAACGTGGGACGTCCCTCGTATGAACAAGCGAATGAAGAAGGCCGAGAATTTGTGACCGGCTATGTGCCATTTGTGAGACCGAGTGGTTTCACTGTCTGGTAATCCTTGAAGAGTTCTGAAATTCGGTGTATGCTATGATTCACGTTCTCGGTCGAGGTATTTGAAAGAAAACTTCGTGCTTCCACTTCTCTTGCCCCGTTATTTTGTATATGCCACGCGGCAGTGAAGAGACACAAGTCGCACGACGCGTCGAATGCATCACGATGATCTGTATGGTCTAAGTACAGGTCCAGGAGGATTCTTACTCGTTCACGTGGTTCCATGGACTTTGGATGCTATCTTTCGTTATACCTTTTGCGCGGAATACTGTTTGCAAACAGTAAAGAAGCGCCGACCTTGGCTCACATGCACACACTGCGGCTACCGGTGGCGCTCGCGTTTTGACCGCAAGCCCTCATCTTGTGCAGGGTGTCCAGGGATGCGCCTCGAATGAATAAGTGGACGAAGGAATCTAATGGTCCACGATTACACACTTCCAGCAAACTAGAGGGAACTCGGTAGGGCCTCTGAACTTCAAGTGTTTGCCGCATTTGTGGCAGCTATTCCTTCTCCGTGCCTTCAAGCGCCTCTTCCACTTCTTTCAGCTGTTGGTAGTGCCGGAAAATGATGGCCATGATCATGGGTCGGAAAGCAACAGGATGACTTGGCAGTGCCATCATAATCGCGTACCGAAGCAGCTTTGCGCTTTGCATCATGGCGTCAAAGTCCTTCCTGTCGGCCCTTGGTAGCATGGCACGAAACGGCCGCCATTCCTCTATTCCGCGTCGGAGCAGGTCGGTCGCAGTCGGCAAGGTCCTGCCCATAAGCTCACCGCCGCGACCTTTGTATGACGCCTTGTAACCAGAGGAGAGCGGACCATTCCCAATCGAGTCGTCGCACTTGCAAAATATCGTTTGTCTGGTTCATTGCCACTTCCTTGGCATCCATGAGGGTCTGTATTGCCTCTACCGAGCGAGGAGCGTTCTTGATGGTTTCTATCCAAATCTTGGATTTCTCCTTGGCAGCAGGGTCAAACTCGATGCGCTTTCTTTCATATGTCAGATGGGTTTGGATGATGGATTCCAGTTCCATGCACCCGGGATCTTGCCAGCTGATTTAATGTAGCTAGCACCTAAGGGGGAGGGGGTGTGTGCTAACATGTTAGCACATGTAACCGTTAAAGGGAGAATCTAGGTCAAGCCCTTCTAGAGAATGCAACTATCTGACCCAGGGCCGTGTAAATGTCTCCTCCCTTTCCAGAGAAGGGCCGGACGGCCTTAGAGAAATGCCAAAAATCTCGCAGACTAAGCTTACCCAGTGATACATTTGAGAATAGTGAAAGTTTGCTACTAGACTTGAGCTGGTTCTCCCATGAGCTCTCCGAAAAACCACCGAGCTCGTTTATGGCCTGCAAAAACATGCTAGGATCTCCATATGCATTGTACATCTTGGCAGCTGCTTCTTCACCGGCCGCATGTTCCATCGCCGTCCAAACTAGAGCTGCTTCAGTCTTCATTCCACCTGTTTCTGGTATGTTCGCTCTAAAACTGACGAGGTTCAAGAATCGCTTTATAGAGCGCGGATTGGTCAGGTTTAGCGCAGCTATCAAGTTGCAGAAATCGTCGGTGTAGCCAGGGTCCAAACTCTTCAGGTACTCCTTGAGCTGCTCATTACTGGGTTTCGGAAGTTCCAGCTGGATCTGGATGATCTTTTCGAGATACTTCAATCCCTCCTCGGTGAGGCGGTCCGCCTTGCCGTGTACTGGGCCCTCGTCGATGGACTGCTCAACCCTGCCGTATTTTAGACTCCAAGCGAGCTTTACTTTAGAAATGTCGACGGCAAGCACGAACACGGCCTTCGGCACTGTCAGAAAGAGCTTTACCGCTTCAAGGAGTTGAATAACATTTTCTAGGCTGCATCTATCCAAGTCATCAATAAAAACCACCATTCTCTCCGCCTGGACATCTTCCTGCAGATACTTTTCCAAACGGTTACTCAGAGTCGTTACGGCGGAGACAGAACCTTCAAAATGTTGTTTGATTGCCGGCAGATCAATACCGGCCGTCTTCCTCGCAAAGATGTCCAGAGCCAAGCCTGCCATCTCTTTGGCCTTCCTTCGGATTTCCTTATTTGGACCGGTTTGGCTTACGATCTGGTAGACCATCGCGCCGGCTGGCTCCGAGTACTCGTACTGCCAAGCATTGAAAATGGCCGTAACCGTGCCCTTCTTTTCTATTTCCTTTTTCACTGTCGTTATTAGGCTAGTCTTGCCCTGTACCCACTCCCCATTCACCGCAATTACCAAGGGAGAGATCAGGTCCTTAGAGGCCAAGAAGTCGGCCAATGTAGAGACCATCTTTCCGGCTCCTAGTAGAGTTGCATTGTCGACTGGTTCATCCTTGTGCGGCTTTACGGTGAAGGTTAATGCCACGCATCCAAGAATGCGGCAAGGATGAATAAACTTTCTTACGAAAAGTCAGGACTTATCCTGCCGTAAATGCCTCCAAAGTGAAGGAGGCACCTGCGTCCATGGCTTTTAGACGCCAGGTTAGCCAATCGTCAAATTCAACGATCTCTGCCCGGGTCCTGTCGAGTTTGTACGCTACTACCGGTCCGGATTCATACCTTGTTCCTGTGGGTTTGCCAACCTTGTCGAGCTCTATTGCCTCAACTAAGCGCCAGGCTCGAAGCTCACTGATGCGCGTCGCTACTGCCCTGGCAGGGGTCTTGTAATCAAAGTTAACGTCAATGTAAAGCCGGATCTCGTCGACAGTGGCAGGACCCTGAGCGGCAAGGGCCTTCATAATGTACTGATGCACTTCGCTAAATCTCTCGATTTCTAGCGCGGCCACGGTGCCTGTCCCGCTTGCAGACTTGCACCACTGATGACAAACAGGGCATTGATGTCGCTCGCCGTGGTCCTGGGGCGGCGGGGCCGCCCTGATGCCATAGTCGCGCTGGAGGCCGCGTTGCACAGATTTCTTATACTTGCTGATGTCAATCTTCTTGACAACGCCACAGCCACAATCACAGGACCAGACGATGAAAGTACAGTCCTTTTGGTTCACTGCGATCCCCTTTGACTATTCGCTGCATCTTGGAGGATCTTTGTTATTTCATCATCGGACATCCCCTTCGCCTTGAGCGCGTCGATTAGTGCAAACTTGTCGCGCTTGTGATGTTCTGCAACGCGCTGCGCCGCCTCTTTGTCCATGACCTCTGCTTCGCGTTCCTGTAGGGACTTGGCGATGTTCTGCGCTTCTCGTTCCTGCCGCAATAGCATCAGTTCCCTGTCTTTTCTTCCGCGCTCGTTATCGACTGGCTTCCAGCGAGGCCGCAGTTTGATGATGAGTGTGGGGCTGTTGCCGCGGGTCCCTGGAAGGACGATGAAGGGGCTAAGTCTGCTCGTGGCCTTCGGTAGCCATCTCGCTTCGATTGTGGCCGGCGAAACGTCGCAGTACTCTGCCCCTTCGGCTATGGCTTCAGGAACCGTGAGCTCGTCTTTCCTGCCTACATTGTTCCAAAGAAAGACTCTGAACAAGTCTTCACGCTCGCTTATCTGCATCTCGCGCGACGACCTGTTCAGAGCTGCCGCCGTCGCTATCAGCTCAGGCCCGCTCGTATTCACACACACATCTATACCAGTTGGCAGCGGACCATTCGACACAAAATCGGGCCTTTTTCGTTGATTGCAGGAATTGCAGACAAAGCCGATGTTTTCAGGGCGGTAGTCGGCAGGATTGCCGTTTGCATGTTCTACAATTCCATCATCTTCCCGCTGCGGTTGATTGCAGATTTTACATTTTTCACCCTGGGCCTTCCAAGCAAAGTGTCGTATCAGGCGGCGCTGCTCGGTCCTTGTCGGAGCATACCTAGCCATGGTAGGTCCCCTCGCGCGCACACAAAATGTCAACAGGTCGAAAGTTTAAAGCTAGGACTAAGTAAGAAAATACTATCGTCCCAACCTTGGACGTCAACCCTTGGCGGGGGCTCGGCGTAGTGGTTGATGGCCCGATGCCGAAGCCCCCGCGGTGTTCTTCTTGCCAACATGGCGCCGTCTTCAGCCGGCGCGCTGTGCTGCGAAAGTATTTAGCTAGGCTAGAATAATGAAGACCTGTTAACTCTGTCTTCCTATGGCGGGCGCCAAGGTCCATCTCTTGGCTCCCTGCCACATCCCTTTTTCCCGCGTACTGTATTAGCCCAAGACTCCCTTCAAAAATGAAGGGTATTTGAGCTGAAGTTGCTCCGCTTCCCGTTCTTCCTGAAACCACCAATTTTGCTCACTCTGTTCGATGGTCCTTCATCGTCAGAGAACCGTCGGTGGCTGTCAGTTCCGATGCATTATTTCTGGATGCCCAGCTCGCGCCTCAGCACGTCTGCCAAACTCTCTCCAGCCTTTCCTCTTTCAGCTATGGCGTCGCGAAGAGTGCGGGGCACCGTCATCGTAGTCATTTCCGCTGCAGGCATTTCACCAATGCGTGAAATTATCTATCTTTAAGCTTTACGGGGCGCACAATCCTCGATTTTGAGCACAAATTATGCTAACATGTTATAATGCTAACACGATTTTCATAACTAGAGGTGCGGCTGGCGGGAGCTGACTTTATTAGAAGAATGTTACATTTTGAATTGTCTTGAAGGCCGGAATGAAGTACGCATTGGTTGGACTAGCTGGCGGATTAATTGGCGCCATCATTTCAGGTCTTCCATCCTACATGGAGTTATCCAGACAAGACCAAGTACTGAGGCAACAAGAGTCCGAACTGGTTACCCAAAAAGAACATCTTGATGAGGTAAGAAGACAGGCCGACATTATGCAGCAAGACCTTGAGAAACAGGAAGATAGGAACCAAATCCAAGAAGCCGAGCTTCAAGAACTTAGGGACCAGACAGAAATAATGCGTCAGGCGGTGGAAAAGAAGTCATACATTGTGATGTTTGTCCAACCCCACACTGGCTTTGAATGGCAGGACACTATTTCCACGGTAGTTCAAGGGGGCGAGAACGACACGGCTTCAATAATAGATGTCAACTCGGCTCCTCTGATTGGTACCATGCGTCTGCATAAGGGAGAGGTGGCCTCGGTCGAGATCGTCCTCTCAAACGCCGGCTCGAGCATTGCCAACCTGTACTCGTATCGATTTTCGGTCGTTCCGGAGCTGGGTACAGACGAAACTCAACTCAAGACAATGCCACAAATCAGACTCGAAACCTTTCTCGAACCTAATTACAAACCTGTCTTTATTCCGGTGAGTTTTGAAGTCACCGAAGATTTTGCTCCGAAAGGGAAGATCTATTTCGAGGTACTACATGATGCCGGGATTAACAAAGTTGTTCTTGATTATGTCTACGTGGCCTAGGCTCCCGGTTTGATGCTCACCGCAATCGTTAAAGATAGATAGTTTCTCTCTTTTTCCTTGTCAACTGCGGCCGTCACAACAAAGAAGGTCAGCCTCGATGGCTTGAAAAGACTGGCACAGAAGCACCTGAAACCTTCGAGTGCTCTCCGCAACCTTATCATGTCAGAGCCTGATGAGCTACCTGTGCAGGAGCTAGGGCCGAAAGTTGAGCTCTATGCCAAGTTGCTGGACCATGAGCTTCGCGCGTCCTCCGTCGTGACATCAGAAACACCTAAGAGCAACGCCAGCCAAAGTAAGGAACGACGGGCAAAGATGCGCAAGGGTTAATTTTTCTTACCTACACTCCATACTCATATGCACTCAAATCCCGCCCAGTCCACCACTCTTTTAGCGGTACGTAGAACCGCAGATTTTGAATACGATTTTGGCCTCCATGGTACCAGAAAAAGCACAATTCGGCCTGCGCTGATGCAGCTTCATGGTATCATCCATGGTACCATTTTTCGCGTTTCGCAAGAATCCATGGTACCATGGACACCGCCCATGGAACCATGGTCCTTCCTTTAAATAGAAGGTAACATGGGTTTTGCAGTTTTGTCGTTAGACCAAACTAATTTCGATCAAGCTCTACTCGCGGCATTCAACCATTTAGTCGACAAGTTCTTGTATTACAGGGCTGACCGCAACACATCCATATAAATAGTAGGAATGTAAAACATTATTACAGGTAAAGCAACATGGCTCAAGAAACCGAAATCACAACCATGAGCGAGAAGGGGCAGGTAGTCATCCCGCAAACCATAAGGAAAAAGCTCAAGATAAAGCCCAAGACCAAGCTGCTAGTGTCTGCCAAGGACGATGTCATAATCATGAAGGCGTTTGAGCTTCCTGACATCGAAAGCGAATGGGCAAAGGTGTTCGCATCAGCCGACAAGAAGAATCTGCAATTAAGTGAAAAACAAGTCTACGACGAAATCCAGGCGCACAGGGCAGAAAAGAAGAGAAAAGCCTGACAAATGCTGCGCATAGTTCTTGACACCAACGTACTTGTCAGTGCAGCAGCATTTTCTGGAAAACCCCGAGAACTTGTAACGCTAGCAGCCAAGAGAAAATTTGTTCTGATTGCGTCAGAAGAGATAGTGGATGAGTTTACTGAAGTACTGGGAAGATCTCAGTTTAAGAAGACTCGTTCTGAAATTCGCACGGCAAGAAACGCGCTACTCATGACGGCCAAACTCTACAAGGTAACGTCAAAAAGAAAGGTCGTAAAAGAGGACCCGGACGATGATGTTGTCATAAACACCGCATTGGATGCAAAAGCCGACTATATTGTATCAGGGGATCCGCACTTGCTCCGTCTCTCAGTCTACAAGGGCATAAAGATAGTCGGAGTTGCAGACATGCTGTCAAAGCTGGAGAGCTAGAGCATTCCCGCGCAAAGTGCGAGTGCTCGCGGATAAAAGCGAGTAGTTTACTCGCATAGTTCTACACCCTGAACTGCTGTTCTGAATTGAATTCAGAGCGGTGGAAACGATCGCTCTCTGAGCGCTAGGTCTCTGTTTCAAATCCCGCCCAGTCCATTACTTACGCGGACTCGACTACGAAAGCGATTTTACGTAGGTCCGCGTAGGTTGCCTACCACGCTGTCCGCGATAGTTGAGAAATAGTTTGTCCGATCAGACGAACACTGCGCATTTGTCTAAGACAGCTTGCGACTCATGCCAAATCTGCTGCATGGCGCCAATCTCTGTCGTACAACTATATCTGTTAATTGCCCTATTGATAAATAATTATGTAGAATTATCTGTTCTATGCCACAGCAAAAAACTCAAACTTTGTTCGATATAAAGAAACACGGGTTCAACTTTGTCAATTCTTGGGAAGGCAACATCACTATCAAGATACCAAAACTTTCGATCGGACCGCTCAAAATAGATCTTGGCGAGGTTACGATAATGAAGAATATGTCGTATGGACTTTGCGGCGGTATGATTTATTCTGCTCTGGATTCTTTTCTTGAAGGTCGTGAAATTCCTGACCAGCGTTGTGATGCTTATGGGAGATTAGTTCTAGATGCGGCTACCCGGCCCATAAAGAAATACATCTGGGCCCGGCAGATGGATAGCTTGCGAAGTGACGATGACGGATGGGGACCCGTCAAGAAAATGCTTGACTGGGTGTTTCGACAAACTAAGGGTGAAGTTATCGGATGGAGTACTGACCGGTTTAAGTACGAAATTGCGCCAAGAATCGACGGTGGAGTGCCTGTACCCTTGTTACTAGTGAGGAAGGCCTACGGTTACAAATCTCTTCTTAAGAACAAGAGTCTCGCCAAAGCTCTATACACCAACCACCAAGTCCTAGCGATTGGGTATCGCCGACATGAGCCGGCCGGTCAGCTTGCACACTGGGATGTTGATATCTATGACCCGAATTATCCTGACGAAGTGCATACACTGCATCATCATAAGGAAGGCAAGAAGGTCATTCGAATGCAGACAAGAAAAGTGGATTCGGACAGATTTACGAACTATGATTATAACAGTGGTGTCGATGTAAATAATCCGCTACCAAGTAACGGCATTTTCCGTGGGTTTTTCAACACCACATACTTCATAGATAAAGAAGAGCGAATTATGCCATGGTAATGCCAAGTTAATAGACTCGGATATCGGTCTGTAAAAGGGTCGAATCCGCGTATTGTTTTCTAATCGCACCCAGTTCCTACTTTTTAAGCTGTAAATGAGGTGCATAGGCGGCAAGATCCAAGAAAATGCTGTAAGGGGCATCGCAGTTCATTACTTTTACCTTCCTCGGCGCTCATTCGTACAGCTTGATAATTTCTGCTGTGTGATCCTCGCCAAGAGATGTCGTCGCGTCCTGCGCCTTCTTTGCGCCTGACTTCATGGGGTTCAGGAAGTAGTGCGTAAACTCCTCTTCAGTGCCGTCTGGAAGTATCTTCTTCCATTTTGCAACGAGCCCTGACGCCCTCCCTGCCGGTATGTCCGGGTTGTTCTTGGGGAAAACAACCCTGATGTTGACCTCTACCCCCGTCCCGTCTTCAAGCAGCCTGGCCCATTCGTTCTCAAGAGCCTTCCATTCTCCCACGTTCATGGTGGGGTCTTGGAGGAAGAGGTTGTCCTCTATCTCCGGTCCGCCGAACCTGCGGCCTATGATGTGTCCTGCATGCTCCTTGGTGCCCTCTGACAATTCGCTGCGGGCAGCGGCGTTGTAGTGCTTCTGCGCCAGGCTGGGAGGGACAAGCCTGCCCTCTGCTATCTTGTAGGTGAAATTCTCGGTCTCGTCTTTGGAGAACCTGTAAAAGCTCTTCCAGGACCATTCCACTGCATCGGTGCCGAGTTTTATCCCCTGCTCGTCAAAGAACTTTTTGATTATTGCCTTGAGCTCGTCAAGCTCGCTCATCAGCCCGTCGGGAATTGCGCTCAGCACAGAGTACAGCTGTTCAAGCGGCTCCCTGACGTACTTGAAAAATGTGGGGGACTCTCCTGCCCGCTTCACAATCTTGACTACCACCTCAACCCACTTGCCCACCTTGCCCAGCTTTGCAAGGTCGCCGGCATAAGGAAAGATACTTATGACG
>CAZPDY010000008.1:0-13428 GCA_964585455.1 uncultured Candidatus Bathyarchaeia archaeon
GTCTATCAGAGCGTAACCGTATTTTTCTTTGTTCTCTTCTCTGATTCTCTTTCGTTCTGCGGCCTGCTGTTTCTTCTGCTCCTTCGTGAGGCTGAGTTTGTAGGCTTTCTCCCTCTCAACCTCCTTTATCACTGGGGAAAAGTCGAATTCTTCAGGCGGAATCTTTTCTTTTATGCCCAAGGCTTCGCGGAAGTCTTTGAAGAAGTTGTCGGTAAAGACTGGGTCTTCGACGTACTCGGTGCCCAGCTTCTTCACCCACGCTACAGCCATCTCCTCCTGTTCTGGCGACAGGTCTAGGCGCCTCTCACGAACGAAGATGTGTAGTTTTTTCCATTCGGGTTTTTTCGGGATTAGGATGCCTTTGTGAGTCAGCGTCTTCATCTGCGCATCGCCTTAATCTTCGGCTCTGTTTTAATTAACCTTTCACTCAGAACACAAGAGGCGTAGATAAGCTTAAAGGTGGACTTGCCCGATTTTGAGCGTTTTTGACTCGTTTGCAGTGCGGTAACCATTTTAGGCGATGATGCATTATAGTTTTGTTTCGGGTGTTGTCTATGGGGAGGGTGAAGTTTGGCGTTCAGGCTCTGCAGGGAATGCCCGACTATTCTACTTTGAAGAAGGTTGTGGTGGAGTGTGACCGCCTCGGCTTCGATTCAGCGTGGGTTTACGACCACCTCCAGTTTACTTATGGTCCGACGCTGGAGTGTTGGACTGTACTGGCTGCGTTGGCTGAGGCGACGGGTAGAATACGCGTCGGACCCCTCGTCACGTGTAACCTCTTTCGCAATCCCTCGCTGTTGGCTAAGATGGCCGCGACGGTTGACATGATTTCAAATGGAAGACTCAACTTTGGAATCGGAGCCTGCTGGCACCAGGCTGAGGCGGCGGCTTATGGGATACCGTTTCCAAGGGGGAGCGTCCGCGTTGAGATGGTGGACGAAGCGCTTCAGATCATAACGAAACTCTGGACAGGAGACGAGGCATCCTTCAAGGGCAAATACTATTCTGTTGAAAAAGCTGTCTGTCTGTCCAAACCGATTCAGCAACCTCATCCGCCGATATTGATAGGTGGTGGAGGCGACAAAATGCTGCGACTCATCGCCAAATACGCAGACGCGTGGAATAGCGGAATGGTGAGCATAGAAGGCTTCAAAGAGGAACTTGCAAGACTAGAAAAGGCTTGTAACGAAGTGGATAGAGACCGAAGCACGATAGAGAATACCTTTCAAAGCCGCCTTATAATAGCGGAAGACGACAAAAGCGCTCTGAGCCGAGCAGAGCTGTGGCGTGAAGAACGTGGGGGAAAACCAGAAGACGACGACTGGAAATTTGCGATTAAGGGCTCGCCTGAAACTTGTGCAAAGATGCTGCAAGCCTACGTCGATGTTGGCGTAACCCATTTCACATTGCTGTTTGCAGACGTAGCCAAGTTGGAGCCTCTGAGACTGTTCGCAAACGAAGTTATGCCCATGTTCAAATGACAGTAGATTTTTTCTAGCGTCAAGAGAATCGCGGAGATTTGTGCCGTCGCCAGCTGTTGTCCCCATTACCGTTGAGTCTAAATCAATATTCGAAATTGGCAAGAAATAACTAAAACATGAGCCAACCAAAGATTAGGGTGTCAAAAGTGAGCATGCTCGATTACAGAGAATTCACCGTCGACCAGCGGCTTCTGTCAGTAAGGAACACCTACGTTGTCAAGAGCAAGTTTGGTGAGCAGTTAGGCTTCATAAAACAGGAATTCGTTAGCTTGGGACCTAAATTCTGGTTCGAAGACAACGCGGGCACTCGTCTGGGCGAGGTTGATGGGAAGGTTCTGACGGTTCGCAACGAATACGAAATCAAAGACAAGAATGGTCAAGTAAAGGCGAGGGTTAAGAAGAAGATTCTGAAACTGTTCGGCAGCGAATGGTGGATGGAAGACGCTGAAGGTCGAGAAATGGCAAGAATAAAGGGCAACATCGTTCGCCACACCTACGACGTTATTTCACCCGACAAGACCACTATTGCAAGGGTTCATCTGAACTGGGCGACCATCAGCGACGAATACTGCGTCGAAATAGTCAGGCAAGACTTCGACCCGCTACTCGTGTTGGGTTACGCTGTCGCGATGGATCACGTTGAGCATTCACAGAGAAGCCAAGCGTCAACGGGAATAAAATCTGCAATAAAACTCTTCGGACGATAGTACTCACCAATTGGAATATTGAAGACGTATCAACAGTGTTTCTATGATGGGGTCATTAGGTTAGAGCCCACGTTTGAACCCTTAAGGTTGCTGCAAATACAATAGAAAACAGAGTTGTGCACTGCCTTCAGATGGTCTCTCTGGGATAGGGAAAGAATTGTTAGACGTTAGTCTCTGGCGCTCTTTTTCACAAGCATATCCACATTTTTATGCGCTTGCCCTTTTCTGACAGATGCTAGATATCTGTCTAGTTCCCGCCTAGATACAACCCATTTTCGTCCCTGCTTATATGCCCCTAACAGTCCTTTTCTGGCTATGAGACTGAGATACTCCTGAGAGTAGGGTGTGATTTGGCTGGCCTTGGCGAGAGTGAATATTTCAGGTTCCTCCAAGGCATCAAGATACATGTCTAGAGTTCTTTCTACGCATCTGGCTATGAAATTCACGAAACTCGAAGTGTTCCCCAAGTCTGCTTCCAGAAGAGTCCTCAGATACTTTGGGCGATCAAGTTTCGGAACTATCGCGATGAAAGGATATCCATCCTTCATGAGCAACGTATTCATCAACAGCCTAGCGGTTCTTCCATTCCCTTGTGAAAATGGATGTATTTGGACAAAACGATTATGAAAGACTGCTGCAAGTTCTATTGGCGTGAGTTCGTCAGGATTTGCTTTTAACCATTTCAGAAGCTCATCCATTCTGGGTTTGACTTCTGAACTACGTGGTGGCATGAAAGTAGCCCCTGCTATTCTCACTCCCATGGTTCGATAACGTCCGGCGTCTTCTGCAGTGTTCGCCATGATCAACCCATGAAGTTGAAGTACAACATCTTCAGTTAACTCACTTCTTGCGTCAACAAGCCTCTCGATAAACTCTATTGCCTCAGGATGATTCTTTGCCTCCAAGGTTTCTGTTATGCTCTTCCCGCCGACTGTTATTCCTTCTTCAATAACCAACTGCGTTTCTCGCAAAGTCAACGTATTTCCTTCAATGGCATTGGAGTTGTAGGTATACTCAATCATCATTTGTTTCTTCAGTCTTGCAACAAGCGATGACGGAAGAGGCCTCAATCCTTCTAACTTCCTCTTTTTGTCAAGCATTCTTTGATGAATTCTCTTGTTAATCAATGCCATTAATTGCCACCTCTGCAAATATGTATATATAACCGATATAAAAATATATCGTTTAACTGGGGAAACCGTTTTTACCGATATTCTTATGTATCGGTTGATGATGAATTGCGATAACATAGCCCCTTTCAGAACTATTTTTATAGACACTCGGTCAATCTAGCCTTATTTTGAGAAATAGGCTCTTGGTGGGGTCGCTGGGATTTGAACCCAGGACCGCCAGCGCCCCAGGCTGGTATCCTAGACCAAACTAGACGACGACCCCTCAAATCTAGACGACGACCCCAGGCTATTCAGGCGCTGGTCGCAGATATAACGTCATTTTCTTTCTTAATAGTTTGTCTCTGTCGCTGTATTCGGTGGTGATGTGTTCGAAGCCTAAACCGATGATCCGTAAAACCACAATTATCGACCTCCAGTAGTCCACAAGAAGAGCTAAATACTGCTATAATATTACAGTTTTCATTATAATATTATACCTAGACATAGTGGTGATAGGTATGTGTAAGGAAGAAGCAAAGTGTGATTTCAGAAATGATCTGAAAGGTTGTGCCTTGAAGCACATAAGCGAAGCACGAAAAATGATTTCCAAAGGCAAGTTCAAAGACGCTGATGTCGAGCTGAGCTACGCAGAGAACCATCTGAAAGAAACGTAGGTATTTCCAAACCACCTCCCATGTCAGGGATACGAAGCCTTAGGTGAAGAATCAATCAGGCGGTTTGCCATGTGTGTGAACGGATGCCCCAGCTGCAATGCGAAGGAATTTGGCAAATTTCAGAAGTACTTTAGGGCTCTACATTGCCCAACCAGATGGGTGATTATCCGCCTAATTGGGGAAGGAACCAAAAGCACTAATGAGATTTTCGACGAATTGAAGAAGACTGAAGCTCTCTCTAGATCAGGACTTTATTATCATCTTTCCGAACTGGAAGAGGCAGGCATTGTTGAACTGGCTGAATATCGCGAGGTCGGTGGCGGTGCACCCGAAAAAGTGTGGAGACTAAAAACAAAGGAAATCCGATTTAACCTCCTAACAGACTTGCCAGAGACGACAGGTCACGAACTCTGAAAATGCGGTTGCAGCATATCATCGAAGACGTGAGAGTTATTGTGGATGTAATGTGCATGGAGAAGGACACGGTTACAGAAGACGTTCTTTAGCAAAGGCCGAGAAGGTGGAGAAGCTGAAGAACTGTGCAGAGGAGTTCAAGAAAGAGCTCAAGACCATAGAGGAAAAAACCAAGGAAATGCAGAGATAGAGATCTTTAGATGGAGTTAGAATAATATGCCCCCAGAAAACGCTATTGAAGTCTCAAATCTAACAAAATATTATGGCGACCTTTGTGCAGTGGATCACGTGAATTTCGAGGTGATTAAGGGAGAGATCCTTGGTTTCTTAGGTCCCAATGGAGCTGGCAAGACGACCACAATAAGGATGCTGACTGGAATCTCAATACCCACTGAAGGAAAAGCCACTATCATGGGCTACGATATTCAACGCCACCCGATAAAAGCCAAGGAGCAGATGGGAATCGTTCCCGACATCAGCAACGTCTATAATGAACTCTCCGCGTGGGACAACCTCATTTTCACTGGAAAACTCTACGACATGCCCAAAGCGAGCCGTAAGAGCCGCGCTGAGGAACTCCTGAAAATGTTTGGACTCTATGAGCGGCGCAGAGAAAAAGTGCAGGGTTTTTCCAGAGGCATGAAAAGGCGAATATGCATCGCAATGGCTCTTATGAACCGATCGGGCATCCTCTTCCTCGACGAGCCAACTTCAGGGTTGGACGTTCAGAGTGTTTTAATAATCCGAGATCTCGTTCGAAACCTGAACCAGCAGGGTCTAACAATCTTCCTCACAACCCACAACATCGATGAGGCAAGCCAGATGTGCGATCGAGTAGCGATCATCAACCACGGCAAAATCGTAGCTATCGATACTCCCGAGAAACTCAAGAGGACGCTGGAGAGCCTCCAATCCATAGAAGTCGCCTTCGAAACCGTACCTCCAAAAGCTTTGAAAGATCTGGAAAAACTGCCTGAAGTCAGCGAGTTAGTGAAGGAAGGCGACAAGTTCAGATTCTTCACTCGCGATCCACCTACGGTCTTGAATTCGTTGTGGAAATACTCCCAAGATAACAACCTTAGACTCATCACCGTAAATACTGTCGGCCCGAGTTTGGAAGATGTGTTCGTAAAGCTGACAGGCATCAGACCTGCGACAGCAGAAGAGGAGACTGGAAAATTAGGTCGAAGCAAAGAACAAGAGATGGTTCAAAGGAGAAGGAAGCAATGATGAACGCACATTCAAGCCATTATAGCAGAGAGATACGAGTAGCCTGGGCAATCGCTGTAAAGGATATGCGTACCTACTACACGAAGCCTCCGTCTCTTATGTTCGGGATACTGTTCCCCTTCAGCCTTTTCCTTTCATTCAGCATAGGAACGAAAGCGCCTCTGGCTGCACAGATCCCAATCCTCATATCTCAGACGCTTTTCTTCGCATCCTCTTCAATAGGCCCGGTGGTGATACCAACTGAACGTGCCAATCAGACGTTTGACAGGTTCTTAACATCACCGGTTTCTCTTCTTTCTATCCTTATGGGCAAAACTCTGGCAGGAATAATCTACGGAGCCGGGATCTCCGTTATTCCGGTCTTGATTGGCATGACCTTCTTCGGTTTTCAGATAATTAGTCTAGGGGCTTTGTTCGCTTGCTTTTTGCTATCCTCTCTTGCATTCTCGGCTTTGGGGATTATGTTCGCTTCGATTCCAGGTCAAACTCCTGGTCAGGTTATGATGCCTCTCAACTTCGTTCGCATACCCTTACTCTTCATCAGCGGTGTCTACACACCTATCCGAGATCTGCCAGCCTTGATGCAGGTTGTATCTATGCTTTCACCCTTAACTCACACTGTTGAACTTGCAAGATACGCATCAGGCGGAGAAACCTTCTTTGGTCCAATCCTCAACATAATAATCCTAGCAATATACATCGCAGCTTTCCTCTTAATGGGCATTCGCTTCCACATAATGAACCAACGCAAGGAGTAATGTGGAAAATGGTGAGAACATAGAGGAGGGATTCCGAAATTGAATAAATGGGATTTGATCAAACTAGCAGAGTTTTCAAAGACTAACAGAATTAAGAAAGACATTCACAAGACAAAGTGGTTCAATATTGTCCTTGTTTGTCTCGAAAGTGGTCAAGAGATTCCTTCTAGTCCAGAGCCTTATGACGTATGCTTCTATGTCATTGACGGAAGTGGCACATTCACGGTAGGCAATGAACAAGTTGACTTGCGTCATGGAGGAGCTATTTTTGCTCCGGCGAATGTGGCACGAGGCGTAAAAAGCACGCAAAGACTAACCATACTAGGCATACAGCAACTACATTAGGAAAGAAGCGCGCGCTCCATAATGTCTGGAATAAGGTCTAACAAATCTCAAGTGTGCTGAGACAAAAAAAGAGGGGAGTTTGCGGGAGAATCCGCCATTGAGGTCTATGAGCAAATCCCAGCGATCCCACCAAAACCTTATTTCGCAAAATAAAGCTAATTTGACTGATTATTCATAAAAATAGTCCCTAAGCGGCAGTTTTACTCCTCTCTTGCTTATGATGAGGTTGCCTTTTCCCATACTCAAACGAGCTCGGGACCACGTATCCTGCGCACAGACTAGAGTTCCACTCTCTAAAGACCCTGGTCTTTCGACGCATAAGAGATGAGATTAAGAAGTGGATAATCGATAAATTCGCCGATCCAAAGGCATCAGACTCGGACAAGTAGTCAGACTTCGCGGGCATTCTCTGCAACTTTGGAGATTGAGCGATTCTTGGCTTACATCAATTTCAAACAATGCCCGAAGTACTGTGACAATCGCAAAAGCCTTAAGTCAAAAGCATCAAAACCAACTGCCTGAGGAAGTTCTATGAGCAAAGAAGTCGAGAAAGGCCTTCAGAAAATCGGCGTCACGATGTCTAAACCTATAATGGCGTTGATTGCTATAATCTTCGGCATACTCGTTATTGTCTATCCGGACTTGCTGCAATGGATCGTCGGCTTGTACTTCATAATACAAGGTATCCTGTTCTTCATAGACTACTTTGAGCTACGAAGACGATAGAGACAGTTGACAGAATCTTCACCCACCTTTTTCTCTTTTAACCTAAGAATAGCCACTTGAGGATTTTGAACATAACCTTGATGAGTTTGAAAGCTATCCACATTGCCAGCTTAAAGGTCTTGGCAACCAACGAGATGAGAAACTTTGCTGTTGACAATTATAGGCAACAATAGCTAATGTACATGGATGAATATTAATAGTCTTGCCCTATCGCAAGCCATTCCTACACGAAATCTGGAGTTCCCCAGGTCAGGTATCACCTCAACTCCTTGCCCTTGAATGTGTTCACATAATAGTCCCTATTGCATCTAAGAGCAATCTTGATATGTTAATACTCAATATTCTCGGCTCAGCGAAATATCTTGTATAACACTTTAGACGCGCGCACCAGTTTGGGCTTGGGGATAAAACTTTCTCTCCAACCAGCCAACTTTGCAATGCCTAAGGAAAGGTTATAGCTGAACCGAGACAAACCAAGTATTTTGGTGCCAGAATGGTTGACATACAGACTGTTTCTGACCAGCTGAGAAGCTCAATGTGACCCGTTTGGTTTGGTTATAATAAATCGCGTCGACTTCATAGCAGATCGCGGGTATCGTCAAACAGATAGGCTGATTTGAGATTATTCTTCCCTTCTAGTTGCGACGCGCGTCCTTCTCAATAGAATGTATGTGTTTGTTGTATGTGCTATTGTGTATCCTTGATTCACTAAATCGTTTAATCTTTTATTGAAATTTGCCCATGCTTCTGCTGCATCAGTTTCTGGTACTTTCTCTATTTGTATAGTCTTAGCACGTTCTAAAGGCAATTTATCACCTCCTAATCTTCAACGCTTTACGTTTCAGCTGTCCCCACTTGGGATACAGAAATACTGTAAGCCCAACCAACTTGCATTTTCACCATCCGTCTCGTATTACTAAAGTCGTATTTAAGCGCGCGATAGATGGCTTCGTACAACAAGATTTAAGCATGCAGACCCAAAGAATATTGTAGGAGTCCGACGATGCGAATTTGCCTGCCAAGTCTGATAAGAAGGAAGCCGACGGTGAAAAAGAAGACGTCTACACGAAAAATGTGACAGAACTCGAGGCTTCGCTTAAAGAGAAGACAAAAATAGAGGAGACGTACCTCAATCAACTCAAATACGCTAGGGCTGACCTTGAGAACCTGCAGAAACATATGCAAAAGCGCATTGATGAAGGAGTGGCCAGAGAAAAGGAGAAGCTCATCCTGCAACTGCTACCTGTTGCCGAAGAGCTCGATCTTGCCCTGGAAGAGGCGAGAAAAGATGGGAATGGCAGTCTCCTAGAAGGGACAGAGATGGTAAGAAAGAAACTCTGGAAAGTGCTCAATTGTGAGGGACTATGCCCAATAGAAGCCGTCGGAAAACCTTTCGACCCGCACATACATGAAGCTGTGCGGGAAGTTGAGACGTGCGACCAGCCTGAGGGGACAGTAATAGAGGAGGTTAGAAAGGGCTACCTCCTAAACGACAAAGTGCTCAGACCCAGCATGGTGAAAGTAGCATGCAATCCGCGCCCCATCAGAGTTCAAAAGATGGATGAAAAATGAGCAACGAAAAAAGAGAAAGAATATTAGGAATCGACCTCGGCACCACGAATTCTGCCGCGGCTGTGGTAATAGGAGGAAAACCAGCCATAATTCCGAGCGCCGAAGGACCGACCGTGGCGGGAAAGATGTTTCCGTCTGTTGTCGCTTTTACTAGAGATGGACAGCTACTTATCGGAGAACCCGCAAGAAGACAGGCCATTACTAACCCCGAGGGTACAATACGCGAGATCAAGCGACAAATGGGAACAGACTATAAAGCTAGAGTTTTCGGGAAGGATTACTCACCGCAACAGATGAGAAACTCCTACAAACGCCCCAGTTGGAGGTTCCAGAACACGTAACGGACTGGATGATAACAAACTGGGGCTCTATCTCGGATTTCATGAAGAAAGGCTTAGGCTTCTGCACATTACATGACAAGCGGATTGTCAGCTGGAGCATTGCTGACTGCGTAAGCGGCAACGCCTGCGAAATCGGCATACACACGCGTGAAAACTACAGAAGACAAGGACTGGCCACTCTAACAGCTGCAGCGGCTGTCGACTACTCTCTATCAAGTGACCTCAGACAAGTCGGATGGCACTGCGATGAATACAACCCAGGCTCGATCGGGGTTGCCGAGAAAGTGGGATTCAAGCTCGAGAGAAAGTATGTCCAATACTACGCATGCGCTAACGAGGCCCATCACCTTGAAGAAACAGCTCAAGCCCACTTCAGGGCAAAACGATACAAGGAAGCCATCGAAAGCTACGAGAAATTCCTTGCGACACCACCAGAAGAACTGCCGAAATGGCTCCGCGAAATACTGCCTCAAGAGCTGGGCACACACTACTTCCGCATAGCCTATGCCAAAGCTGCCATCGGAGAAAACAATGATGCTCTCAAATATCTGGATAAAGCAGTAGACAACGGATGGCTCCACATGGACTTCCTAATGAGCTGCAAAGAATTCGAGGGTATGCATGGAACATCTGCTTGGAATAGCATTCTCAAGAAACTCCGGAAGAAAACTGAATGACCGTTGAGACGCAAATCTCTGATATAGAGGAAACCGATGCAATCTAAATGGAAAAATGGGGAGCCTCGAAAATTCTCATATAGAGCACGCTGAACGGTTGCCCTTGTCATCTTTCCTAGCCTTGAAAATCATTGTGAAGGGCACTTTCCGCCACAAATCATAGTTGCTCATGGCCCATCTCCTCCCTCCCCAGTAGCGTATGGGTCGACCCGTGCCGATTATCAGATGGGCTACGGCAAAGACAAGAATCACAAATCACGACTTGTTAGATGGCAAACTAATATAGACAAACAAAACAAGAAAAGGAACGGAGCTATCAGAATAGGAATTGAAGAAAAATGCTCGTTCAGGCATTCGGCGAAGAATACCAAAAATACCAAGAAAGAACGAAGAGAATAATACCTTTTATCTATTGAACTGGCCTTAGCCCCCTCCGTGACTCTTTTCAGAGTCCTTCCTATCCCATTGTGAAGACAACTTTTCCTGATAGTATTTTGAGAACGATTTTCCATAATCTGAATGGACGTATTATGTCAAATCGAATGCGAACCTTTGCAGCAACTTCCGTCGACATAGAGGTACGCAACCACTAGCGCATACTAGAACCCAAAAATGGCTCTCAAAAAAGACCCACTATCTAATCGTGCATGCCTGAATGCCTCAGTCATCTACGCTTGATTATGGTGAAGAATATAGATGCAACCAAAGCTATTGCAACAACAATCGCACCTGTTTCAGCCATCATGACGATGCTCTGATTAGCACTTTGCTCCACAGCGATACCAACAGATGCCCAAATAATCACTAGCCCATAGGCAAAGTCTCTTCTCGTGACTACAACAAGCAGCGTAATCAGTAGGGCAATGATTATAATCAGAGCAGCCCATTTCTCTTGGCTCACTCCAAAACCGTCCCAATTCACTGAAACCAAAGTAACAGCCACGTTCGCAATAGAGGCGATGGTTATCCAACCCAAGTAAACACTGAAGGGCAAATGGACGGCAAGTTTCTCACGCAATGAAACTGCTGATTTGCCGATGTTCAGACGCATGTAAATCGCAACCAGAGTTGTGAGAAGCAGGAACATTAGAACGACAGACAGACTAAGATATTCAAACTGCCAGAGGAAAAGCCAGACAATATTCAGCAGGCTACTCAGGACAAAAAGCCAGCCAATTCTCTCTTGATAGCCCTTTTCCTTCTGACCTGGCAACGCTTGAAAAACCACGAAAATCCCCAGTAAAACGTAAATAACACCCCAAATCGAAAAAACGTAACCTGCAGGAGTCACAAGAGTCGGGTTCGCATCAGAAATCTCAGCAGTTTGCTTACCGCCGAGAAATGTGCTACTGCCCGCCAAACCGTTGACCAGAACAGTCAATGCAAAAGCTATTGCATTTGCCCACTTCAAAAACGTAGAATTGGCAACTAACATATGCACCCTCCAGTACTTTTTTTGTCTCGAGCTATTATATAAAAACATCGAGAACCTGAAAACTGCAATGCCTGCTACATACAGTCGGCAAAGCGAATCCTTGGAGTTTCAAAAAGGAGGGCTTTGCGTTGCTCTCTTGCTAGCCTCACAGAAAGTAGTCTCTTGTGCGGTCGCACGTATATATTTTGTCTGAATTCACAAGTTTTATTACTTCTACGTTAAACAGTCAACTGATACAGGAGGAAACGTTTTGGCGTCAGAGAAAATCAAAAGGGCAGCAGTCGTAGGCTCGGGAGCCATGGGCCACGGAATCGCTCAAATCCTCGCCATGGCGGGATGCGAAGTTGCAATGATAGACATAAGCGACGAGTTTCTCCAAAAAGCCAAGGAAAAAATAAAATGGAGCCTAGACAAGTTCGCGGAGAAGAAGAGAATTAGACAGGAAGATGCTGGCGCGGCGTTTTCACGGATAAGCACGACAACCAGCTATGCGCAAGCAGCAAAAGACGCAGACTTGGCCGTCGAGGCAGTACCTGAAAACATGGAGTTGAAAAGGAAAACGTTCGCCACACTTGATTCCACAGCCCCTCCACACGCCATACTCGCATCCAACACGTCAACATTAAGCATAACCGAGATGGGCAAAATAACCAAACGCCCAGACAAAGTGGCAGGAATGCACTTCTTCAACCCACCCCAACTAATGGCGCTAGTCGAGGTTATCAAGGGAGAAGGCACCAGCCAAGAAACAGTCAACACATTAGTAGAGCTCGCAAGAAGGCTTGGAAAAACACCCGTCATCGTGAGGAAGGACGTGCGAGGCTTCATAGTGAACAGAATCTTAGGTGCCGTGTTCCTCGAAGCCTTCTGGGCACAACACAGAGGCGAAGCAACTAAAGAGGGCATAGATTCCTCAGTGAAATACACTGGGGGGTTCCCCATGGGATGGTTCGAACTAGCTGATTTCGTCGGGCTAGATATAGCCTACGAGGTCGGGAAAATATTGTATGAGGCTTATGGCGAAAGGTTCAAGCCATGCACTGGAGTAATCGAACCTCTAATAAAAGAACGCAAATTCGGACAAAAAACTGGTGTAGGATTCTACGATTGGACGAAGGGCAGGCCGAGAATACCCTTCAACATGCTCGACGAATACGATGTTGACAGGTCATGGGCAGTAGCAGTCAATGAGGCAGCATGGCTCATTCACGACGACGCCGCGGATCCCGTAGACATCGACACGGGAATGAAGTTGGGCACCTACTGGCCTTCAGGCCCATGCGAGCACGCTGACAGAACAGGCATAGACAACGTCGTCAACAAGCTTACGGAACTCTACGCCAAGTATAATATGGAGATGTATAAGCCCAGTCCCACAATCGAAGATTACGTGGGCAAGGGGTGGACAGGAAAGAAGGCAGGGAGGGGATTCTACCAATGAATTTCGAGCTAACGCAAGAGCAACAGGGCATCAAGAACGCAGCCAGAGAATTCTGCGAGAAGGAATTCAAGCCAGAACTAGCCATGGAGCTGGACAGGAAAGAAGAGTATCCCTTGGAGCTTTACAAGAAGGCTGCTCAACTCGGGTTCACGAGCATGTTCTTCTCTCAAGAATACGGCGGACAAGGATGCGGACTCCTGGAAACATGCCTAATCATCGAGGAAATGTGCCGCGCAGATTCATCCTTGGGCGTAGCGATTTCGAGCGGAAACTTTGGCAGCGAATTCATCTTCACATGCGGCACCAAAGAACAGAAGGACAAGTACCTACCACTCATATGCAAAGGTGAATATCTCTCCGCAGCGGCTTTTACCGAGCCAAACGTTAGCGGAAGTGACATAACCCGCATGGAGACCACAGCCACAAAATATGGGAATGAATGGTGGATAAACGGCACAAAAACCTTCATAACAAACGCCACAATAGCCGACTTTATAGTCGCCTTGACACAAACA
>CAZPDY010000009.1:0-13132 GCA_964585455.1 uncultured Candidatus Bathyarchaeia archaeon
CTGCCCAGCCATTGCTTTTGAATAAAGTGCCCGTCCCTTTGCCTTTGCCGCCAACTACTTTTCCCCCAGTTTTTCCACGATTACGAAAGAAACTGTTTTGCTTAGGGGGCGACACTCGGCAATCCTCACCTTGTCACCTTCTCTTGCGTTGAGACAAGGCGGGTTATGGGCAGGTATGTGACTGTGCCTTCTTTCGTATCGCCTGAATTTGCGCATGTAATGAAGGTAGTCTCGCCGAATTATGGCTGTCTTATCCATCTTCGCGCTAATAACAAAGCCGTCTAGGGCTCGTCCTCTGACAGAAAGGCTTCCGTGAAAAGGACAATCAACATCGGTGCACGATTTCTTCGGTTTCTTGGAAGAAGACGTCGACATTCTTACCAGAGCCTCCTAATTCTCTTTTTCAATCGCTCTTCGGGTCTTCCCACCAAGACCTTTCCATCTATTTCCACGATTGTTTCGTCTGGCAGAGTGAAGTGGAAGACAGCTTGATCTTTGACCACAGTTTTCTTTTCCTTACCCTGCTGCACTATAATGAATGTGTTCCGTGTTTCGTCGATGACAGTACCCGTTATGCCTATGTAGCTTGAGTTGGGAGAATCTGCGACTTTGACTTTGAGACCGATGAATTCATCCTGCACTATTGCTGGTGTGACGTTCATCGTTTTTTCGCCTCTTTTGCTTCTGCAAGTTTCGCTGCATGGTCTATAGTGAGGATGCGGGCGATGGCTTTGCGAAGCTCTCTGATGCGGGCAGCGTTTTCTATGGATCCGCCTGCTTTGATCATCGTTTTCAATCGTACAAGCTCGGTCTGTAACTCCGTGACCTTCTTTCTTCGCTCTTCTGAGGGCATGTCTCGGATGTCTTTGCGCCTGATGATTGGCATTCTATTCGGCTGCCTCCTCGCCCTCTTCTTCCTTTTCTGCCGTCGGGAGGGTCTCGGTTTCGGCTGGTTTTTCCTCTTTGGACTCTTCTGTCTTCTCTTTTGCTTGGGGGGGAATCAGGGTTACCTTATCTGGAAAGTCGGAGTGAGGAGGCATTATGTGTACTTTTACTCCAAAAATGCCTGGTTTTAGTTGAACGTGCAACTCTGCGTTTCTCATGTATCTTAGCGGTGGTTCGCCGCTTTTCGGCAAGTATCCTGTACGAAACTTCTCATATTTTGCTCTTTGCCCTCGAAGTTTCCCGCTGATGATTATTTCGATTCCTAAAGCTCCGGCATCCATAACTTGATTAAGCGCCCAATATCCCGCTCTCCTAAAATGAACCCCTCTTCTTAACGCCGAAGCAATACGAGAAGAAATAACGTGCGCGTTTAATTCGGGGATTTCAATCTCTGCAACAGAAATCTGAGGATTTGGAAGCCCAAACTTCTCTTCCAGAACCCTCGCAAGGTCCCTTATGGTTTCTCCGCCTCGACCGATAACGACGCCCGGACGCATGGCGTAGACCACTATGTGCGTTCCTAGCGGTGTTTTTGTGATGTCCACGCCACCGTAGCCCGCTCTCTCAAGCTCGTTTCGTAGAAATTCATCGATTTCTGTCCTCTTTATGGATTCGTCGATAAAATGCTTAACTACTGACATTAGGCGGCTTCCCCTGTTTTCTCCTCGATCTCCTGCAAACCTATCTCGATGTGTGTAAGTGTATTGTTTTTTGGAGTGGCACTTCCGTGTGCCCTTGGTATAGCACGCTTAATCTTCATTCCTGGATAGGCTGATGCGTGGATTACGCGAAGGCGTTCAGTGTCCAAGCCTTTGAATTCTGCGTTGCCTTCGGCACTTTGAAGAACTCTCAAGATCTCGCTTGCTGCTTTAATCGGATACTTTCCCACCATGGCTTTCTGCATTCCATGCCTGTGTCCGAGCTTTCTCGTGTGCCTCTTGAAGGGAACCGGTTGTTTCTTGGCGATGACTTGCTCCAAGTAACGCTTTGCTTTGTTCAATCGCATGCCCCTTATGGTCTTACATACCTCCCTTGCGTGCTTATGGGATATTCTAAGCTCGCGTCCGCTGGCTTTCACGGCTTTTTCAGTGTCGATTTCGGTGATGGAGTATCCGAATTTAGGCATTATTTCTTCCAACTGTGCAATTCAACAGCATCAACGTAGTTTATATTTCTTTTGTGGCAAAATCCCCTTAAAAAATGGTTAGAGATATGCGCGCGATGCTTATGGGGAGGCATATTCTTTTAAGGAGTTGCCAGCTAGATAGGGTTATCATGGTAAGGCGGCAAACCATACGAGAAGACGACAACATTCTTCTATACCTTAACAGGAAGCGCTCCTTCTTAGTCAAAGCAGAGAAGGGCAAAAGCTTCCACACCCACAAGGGGTACATTCAATTTGACAAGTTAATCGGCAAGAAATATGGGACACGTTTTCTCAGCAGTCTAGGTGTCGAGTTAGTTGTTTTGAGACCCGATCTCTCAGACTTTGTTTTCAAGGTGCAGCGGAGAACTCAGATAATGTACCCAAAAGATATCGCCTTGATGGTCGTGTTTAGCGGAATAGGCCCGGGTAGCCTCATCGTTGAGGCGGGGACGGGTGCAGGTGCGCTTACCACTGCCTTAGCTTCTTATGTGCACCCTCGGGGGCGTGTCTATAGCTATGAGATTCATTCAGAATTCCAAGAAATTGCACTCAAAAACTTGAAGAAAGCCCGGGTCGAGGAGTATGTTGAGCTCAAGAGCAAGGATGTTACCTTGGGCATCGACGAAAGGAACGTTGATGCGGTTTTTCTGGATTTAGCAACTCCTTGGCTCGTGGTGCCCCATGCTTATTCGGCGTTGAAGGGCAGTGGAAGCATTGTCTCTTTCAGTCCGACGATCGACCAAGTGGTGAAGACTGTGGAGGCGTTAGAGGAGAATGGTTTCGTCGACGTAAACACGTTTGAGTGCATCATGCGTGGAATGCAAGTGGAGCGCGGAAGAACTCGACCAGAAACGCTCATGACTGGACACACAGGTTACATCACACATGCTCGAAAAGCGTTCAAAAAATAGTGCTCTGCAAGACGGTGTGCAGGGAATGCGCGTTCCCTAGAAAGTGCGGAGCAGAGGCCATATGTACTCGTTCTTTCGAGGTCTCCGTTTAAAGAGAGTATAGACTATTAAGGCTGCAACGAAGGTTACTCCTAAGACTTCGACTTCCCTCGATGAAACGGCTTCCAGATGGTTCTGTTCGAAATCCTGGAGTGGCGGTCTGATACCTTCTCCGCCTGAGAATGCGCGTGCGAAAGCCTCGGTGAGTCTCTCTTCTTGACCCGCTTTGACCAAGAATATCCATGTGGGGATGAGCATCACTGCTATGCCTAGGACGATGGCGGTGGCGATGTAGAGTAATGACTTGTTCATGGCGACGTCCTCCAAATGTTAAAGGAGGGCGTGTTGCTTTTAGTTCTACGTTTTAGAACAGGCTGAGAAATGTTCAGAACGGCTTTTCCCTCCATAATCTTATTGTTTCAACCCACAGAATCGAGCAGCCGACGACACCGAAGGTTAGGGCGAAGAAGTTGTGGATGCTGCCGGTTACGCCGTAGAGCAGCGTGTACGTGATTAGCATGGTGGACAGCCAGACCGAGTAGAACAGGTAGCGGGGCACGAGGAAGCGGCCTACTCTCGTGAAGAATCTTAGGAGACCGACTTTGACCTCTTCTTTGAGGATGTATTCTCCTGTTTCTTTCTTCGTCACGAGTCCGAGGGTTTGCAGTTTTTCTAGGTGGTGGAGGGCGATGCTGGGGCTCGAGAAGTGGAGGGAACGTTGAATCTCTCTGACGCCTGAGCGGTGGTCTGGGGTCCTGAGGAGGTACCAGTAGACTTGTAGGGTTTTGCCTTTTAGGTGGGATTCGACGATGGCTAGGTCAGAAGTGGGTTCTCTGGGCATTTGATGCTCCCTGAGAGGCATTATCCGAGGGGGGCGTTATATAAAATCTGGCTTGTAGAACTCTGTCATCTCAATAAGGTCTGCTTTAGATGGTAGCTTGGGCGTTCCCGTTTTTGTGTGCTATGCGCCTAGACTAGACCGTCCTATTAGGAATGTTGCTGCCTGGAGGAGGATAGGCGCTTTGCGGGACGTTCTCTTCTTAGATAATCTCCTATGTCTGCGATGCTCCTTATTGTCGGCTGATTCTTAGCTTGCTTCTCATCAAGGTTCTTGACTAATCTACCGAAGCCGAGGCATTCGCCGTGTTGGTTCAGGACGAGTGTGTGGGTTCCTCCTTTCTTGGAGCCTTTTATGTCTAGTATTCCTTGTTTGAATACGTCTCTCCCGCAGATGAAGAGCCACTCAGTCTTCTCGTCGACTGTCATTTTGTTTGCTTTTTTTTCAGCGATTAAGGCTAAGAGGTTGAAGCTTGGAAAGAATGTTCTGTCTCTTTCTTTGCCGAGGTAGGTTCCCGCATAGAAGAACTCCTTCATGATTAGCCGTCTCAGGTTTTCGTTTAGAAGGTAGTATCTGTTTTTTCTTCTGACCACGAGTTTTTCGTTTAAGCTGATGTTCGTGTTGAATTTTTTCACGAAGTCGCTTATTGGTTTCATTGTGCATTCTCTCGTTTTAGTTTGCAGATGAAGAAGCCTTGGGTTCTTTCTGGCCAGATTCTTCTGCAGTTCTCTACAGCGTTATCCAGTTGTTTTCCGAGGATGTTTGCTGGGGGTTTTTCTCCGGGGCAGTCGATTTTCTGGGTTTGGAGGTTTAGGGCGTTTATTGCCCAATCGATGTTCAGTTCGTCTTCTTCTGGTTCGAGGGAGCACGTGGCGTAGACTATTTCGCCGTCGTCTGCTAGGCATCTGGTGGCTTCAGCTATTATTTGTCTCTGGACGTCGGCGTTCCTTTCTACGTCGTTGATAGTTCTTTTCTGGAACCATTCTTCGTCGGTTGCGTAATTGCCCGAGCAGGGGACGTCGAGGAGTATTCGGTCAAACCTCATGCCCAAGCCTGATACTCGTCTCGCGTCCATGTGATAGACTATCGTGTTTTTTATGCGGCATCGTTCGAGCTGGTTCACGAGGGCTGTGAGCCTTCCCTTCTTGAAGTCTAGAGCGATTACGGCGCCCGTGTTCTGCATCAAGTCGGCTAGTTGAACGGTCTTTCCGCCCGGAGCGGCGCAGGCATCGAGAACCGTCTTGCCTTCTAGTCCGGTGAATAGGGAGGCTGGGATTTGGGCAGCCGCCTCTTGAATCGAGTACAAACCAAGCAGGTATTCGGTGGTCGCTCCGACAGAGAATCTTGACCTGCGAACCCAGTAGCCGCTTTCGAGGAAGGGAATTCTCTCAAGCGCTATACCTCGGGACTGAAGTCTCTCTAAAACGTCTGTTTCTCTGGCATTTATCGTGTTTATCCTGATTGCCTGTTCTAGTCTGACTGGATGGTAGTTCCAGCCCATCTCCTCGTAACGGCGCACAAAGAATTCTTTACCCGACATCAATGATAAGAAGAGAACGCATACAATAAAAACTTGGCGTCAAATCGCAAAAAAGCTTATGCGAGCAGCACACTGTTAGGTTTCGAAGTAATCTTTTAGCAGCCTCCTTATTCCTCTTCTTGTCATCTCCGACAACGTCGACGATTTAATGCCCAACCTCCGTGAAAGGTCAAACATTCTAATCTTTCTTGGGTATTCGAAGAACCCAAGTTTTAAGGCGAGCCACAATGCCCTTTCTTGTTTCTCGGTCAAAATTTTTCTCTCAGACTTATACACCCCCACCTCCAACACCTTTGGCTTCAAGCCAGCGTCTTCCAGCGTTGTGGTTATGTTTCTGAAAGCGGAGAAGCTACGGCTAATGAAAGTGTACACGAGGGTGTTACGATCAACGCTTCTCCCCGATATGAGGAATGAACCTTGGGACAGTATAGCGTTGCAAATATCGCAACCGTCGCTGTCCAGCCATCCAGATACTTCCCTCTTAGTCGTACTGCTATCCTGCATTTTTAACGAGCCTCTAGGTATTTTGTCTAATTGCTTTGAAGGCATCTTAACTAAATGTCGAGTTAAGCCTCCTGGTAAGCCTCTGATGTCGATGACTTTGAATTGCTTGATTCCCAAATCCTTGAGCATTCTCGAAACTTTACATTGCCTGTCCGCTATCTCGATGGTTATCTGGTAAGGTTCATCCCTTAATCGTGCCATTTTTAAATTCCCTAACATTTTCGGGATATGCTTATTCTTTGTATGCGCTTATAAAAATGTGAGGTGATTGAAGATGGAGCCCAAAGAGAGAATGGTTGAATTGATTAACAAGCAGATTAGATTAGAGCAGCAGGTTGAGAACAGCGTTGAGAAACAACTAGAAGTGGTCGATACTGCTGCAGCCAAACTCCTGCTGACAGAGATGAAACACGACGCCAGAAAGCACGCGGCAATTCTGCAGGGAATTTTAGAGGTAATCGCTGACTCTGCCGTGCAGTTGTGGGACTATAAGATAAACTCATACGTAGACAAACAGGTAGTCAAGAGGGAATTGGAGAGACACATGGCAATCGAACAGGACACTCTAAATATGGTGAAAGAAGAGATAAAACAAACCGATGACGGAGGCATGAAGCTATTACTTCAACACGTCGCCGAGGACGAAGATAGACACCATGCCCTCCTTAGAACGATAATAAACCACTCTTATCAAATCAACCCCTAACATGCAACAGCTTCAGTAGTATTCGGTTAGTGATTGCTGTTCAGGAGTCTCCTCCTTCCCCAACTTCTTCCACTGCTCCGACTTCACAAAACCACCCACTTGCTCCTTAATCTTCTTAGCGACCTTCGGTCCTATAAGGGGCAACGCAGTAAGCCTCTCCACCGGCGCATGTTTGAGGTCCTCAATCGTCTTCAAGCCAGAGTTAAAAAGAATACGAGCACGCGCCCTTCCCACTCCATCCAACCGAACGAGGGGCAACAACTCTACCTTCACACCCTTAGCGCTACGTTCCACGAGCATGTTCAAGTGCGGCGTCAAGTCTTTCTGAGAGAGCAACTTGGCGAGCTCGCGAGAAGCATAGAGCAGCCACTTCGCCGAATCGATAACCCTGTACAAGTCGCCAGGTTGCACTTGAAAGCGCTCGATCATGTGGTCCTCGCTGACTTCCTCAATCCACGACTGTATGACCCAAGACAACTTCGCCTCGCCCAAAAACTCCTCAAACTCCATTTGATCCTCAAGCTGGCTAGGAAGCTCAAACATGAACTCGTCCTTGTGCTCCTCCACGAACAACGCGAGCTCATCAACCTCGCCAGAATAGGGACGCAGTTTCGGATAGATATCGGGCGTGTGGGCAACCATGTGGAGAAAGCTGAGGTCAGTTATCATCGGCGCTCGAACACGCAGCGCATCGCGGATGTAAACCGCCGAAACGGGGTCGATGTAGAGCTCTGAAACCCGACGCCCAAACTTCGTCGCCAGAACATTCTTGCCGTCTACGTCGATCATCTGCTCGTCGTAGAGAAACTTGAGAATCTTCGCGATGACCAGCCTAATCGCCTTCGGGTCGTACTGGTAGGCGTAGAAAGTCTTGCCAAAAAAATCATACACTCCCTGCTCAGTCTGGGCATACTGAGCCGCGATGGTCGACAAGACGTGGGGACGCAGAATCCGCTCCACCGCAAGCTTCGACCAAATCCGCTCGGGCTCAGCTAAAACGTAGCTTTCCATCAAGTAATCCTGCTCGTCATCCGTTTTAGCTATGAGGATTGCCTCGCCAACCTTGTCATACTTCGGTCGCCCAGCCCTGCCCGCCATCTGCTTGTACTCGAGCACGCTGATGGGATAGTAGCCGTAACCCAGCTCGTAACGCCTGTAATCATGGATAATCACCATCCTCGCTGGCAAGTTGACGCCGAAGGCCAGGGTAGGCGTTGCCGTCAAAACCTTAACCTTGCCTTCCCGAAAAGCGTCCTCGATCAGCTTCCGATGACCCCCGCCTAAGCCAGCGTGATGAAAAGCCACCCCATGCTTGACGAGGTCAGCCAGAAGCTCACTTATCCTCGTCCGCTCTCCCGTCGACAGCATACGCTCTCCAAGAAGGTCTAACGAACGCTTATTGGGCTTGGACAGAAACTCGTCCATCTCAGCCGCAGCCTTCCTAGCCAAAGAAACCGCATTCTTCCGCGTAGAAGCAAAGACAAGAGCCTGACCGCCCGACTTCACGACGTGGAAGGCGAGGTTTAAGGCAGGATTCCTAGAATACTTCCCAACCTTAACCGCATCCCCGTCTTTAAACTGTATTTCATCATGAAGAAGGACCCCTTCCTTCAACGTGACGGGCCTCCACTCGGTCGTAACGTACTGCGCCTTCAGCCAACCCGCCAGTTCCTCCACGTTCTTTATCGTGGCGCTCAAGGCTAGGGTCTGAATGTCGGGGTTTATCTGCGTCAACCTCGCCAACACAACTTCCAGCGTTGGACCCCGCTCAGAGTCGTTGAGTAGGTGAACCTCGTCGGCGACCACGAGGGAAATTTCATCCATCCACTTCGCCCTGTGCCTCAAGAGCGAGTCCGCTTTCTCGTTCGTGGTGATGATTATGTCGTATCTTTCAAGCCACGGGTCGCTACTGTCAAAATCGCCCGTGCTGATTCCCACGTGGACACGACTTCCGTTAGGCTTCCGAATACCGCTGTATTTCTTGAATTCCTCGTACTTCTCGTTAGCCAAAGCCCTTAGAGGAGTCAAGTAGAGCGCTTTCCCACCGCGCTCAACAATATGCTTGAGAGTGCACAGTTCCGCCGTGAGCGTCTTACCCGAGGCAGTAGGGCTAGCCAGAATCAGGTCTTTTCCTTCGAGAGCGCCTGCGCGTACTGCTTCTTCTTGGGGAGGGTAGAGTTCAGAGATTCCGGATTTTATGATAACCTCTTTCACTTGTTCAGGTATCTGCAGCTCTTCGACTCTCAATCGCAAAACCTTTAACGCTACACCTTCTTCAAGTAGCCGGGTCGTGGTTCATATATTGTTCCGTCTTTTATCATCCTTCCGACGAGCCTCTGGCTCTCTAGGGCGTCGATTTTATGCTTGCTCGATAGCTCGTCTATGAGCAACTTTCTCTCAACCATGCCTGTTTCCTTCGACATCTCGACAATCTCGGTGAGGATGACTCTCAGCTTGTCCTGCATGCTCTTGGGCTTTCCAACCATTATGACGTCGATGTCACGCTGGTGCGTTGCCAAGTCAATGCCAACTTCCTCCAACGATTTGTTCATGATCACGATGGCGGCTTCGGCGTCCTCGGCGGTGACTTCCTTTCGAAGGGCTATTCGCGCCCTTGCTTCTGCCAACCTAACTAGCGATTCGAGTTGTCTGGCAGTGATGGCTATGGGTGAACCCTCAACCTTCTCCGTGACAGCCCTCATCTCCAAGTAGAAGTCCCTCAGTCGCCGCATCGCTTCGTCGGTGAGCACTGGTTTTAGGTTCTTGGCGTAGCTGATGTATTTTCTAAGCAGGTCCGACTGAATTGGAGTTTCCAAGGGCGCACTGCCTTTTTGGTGCAACTCCAAGATGTGAGTCGACATCTTCTCGTCCAAGTCTTTCTGCGGAGCATCTTTCAACACAAATATCAAGTCGAACCTTGAAAGAATCGTTACGGGCAAGTTAATGTTCTCAGTCACCGACTTATAGTCATCGTACCTTCCCAGAGAAGGGTTGGCAGCCGCGAGAATAGCTGTTCTGGCGTTGAGGGTTGCCACGATGCCGCCCTTAGCCACCGACACGGTGTGCTGTTCCATGGCTTCATGGATAGCCACTCGGTCTTCGGGACGCATCTTGTCAATCTCGTCTATGCACGCGACTCCCTTGTCTGCCAAGACAAGCGCACCAGCCTCAAGAGTCATTCCCCCACCCCGCTCGCGCAACACAGCAGCAGTTAAACCAGCGGCAGTTGTTCCACGTCCAGAAGTGTACAGCCCTCGGGGGGCAATCGCGGCTACATACTGGAGCAATTGTGATTTGGCGGTTCCTGGGTCGCCGACGAGGAGGACGTTCATTTCGCCCCTTATCGTTATGTCCGCTAAGTGTTTTGGGACTCCGCCGAAGACCATGTACATTATGGCTTCCTTTATCGTTTCGTAGCCGTAGATGGATGGGGCGATGGAACGCATTATGTTCCTGTGAACCCACGGGTCTTCAGCCAGTTCAAGAATCTTCTTCTCCTCTTCGGGCGTAATGAACCCTGTTTCGGGTTCCTTGCTCTCTACGTCTAGATAATTAGCGTCCACGTGAAGACGGAAGATGCGGAGTTTTCCTGCCGTCGGAAAGACGGGTGCCTCGGCGCGGACGATACCAGTTATCGCCACATGGTCGCCAGGTCTTGCCTTGTCCACTAGGTCTCGGCTGACGAGTTTCGATGCGACAGTGCGTGGCAATTGTCCTGGGGGCAAATCTTCGGGGCGCTCCTGTATGCGAATCGACTGCGTGTCGATAAAAGTTGACCCTTCTTGGACAAACTCGAAGGGTCCCTTGCTCTGGCAGTGTGGAACGTCGCATTTTAGGGGGGCTTTCAGAAAGGGTCCAGACTGGTCCAAGTATGCGGTTTCTCCGCATCTTTTGCATTTGAAGGCTGCCTGCATCACTTGGGGCTGCACTGGAGTGGCGCGGACGATGATTCCCTCGATCATCACGAGTTTGCCTATGTTTGCTGCTCCCAGCAGACGCAGATGAGTGGGTTCGGGCAGGTTTCTAAAACGAACAGTGACACCCTCTATTTTCGATGCGTATTCGCTGTCTTCTATCCCCAGCTGCGTATAAGCGGCTCTGTTCATGTGTGCTGAGTATTCGTCTGGTTTTTCCCTCAAGTTCTCAGCTAACGCCATGTCGAAGACCATTAAATCCTCAAAGTCTACGATTATCGACGTGCTATTTGCAACCACCATCTGAGAGATTCTCTCACGATACTTGTCCTGTTTCAAGAAATCTTCAAACCGTTGCTGAGGGTCAACTTCGACTTCTTCCACCACATTCCCCACCTCTATCAGAGAATCTGGCTTCTCCACTCGCCGATGATTTGGTGGAGGCGATGATAAAGGGCTCGTTCCTCGGGTGTTAGGCTTTGAAGTGCCTGAGCGGTCAAAGGCGGACACGAAGCGAGAGAAACTATCTTCTTCACCCGACAGTTAACGACGTCCAAAGAGATTTGCGTCGCCTTCTCGTATTCCTTCAACTTTTCTCCGTTGTTCTGGGACGCGTTCTTGAGGTAGACCAAGTAGCGCCTGAGTCTCGGGTAGAACTCTTCGGAAAGTGCAGAGACCTTGTTCGTGGGTTGCACTCTTTCCGTCCAATGCGTCTTGTGAAGCTTAACGACGTCTAACACGTCTTCTTCCCGAAAACGAACAATGTCCACTTTTTCCAGCTCCTGTGCAACCCAGAACCGAATCTCGTATTCTCTTCCCTCGTCGAAGGGACCAACCCTCAGACCAGCCAACTCGATTTGGGCTTCGTTACGGTTAGCGATGACCTTGACCAAACTGTTCTCGAACACGAAATCCGCATCTTCAACTGAAACACTGGGCATGGGCAAGTCTCCTTTCTCCCTTCTGTAACGCGATTAAAGAGAAGGGCTTCGGGGGATATAAAATGTTTAGTCGAAAAAAATGAAATATTTAGTGCTGAAGCCTTTGATTTTTTAAAGCGTTCTTCCTTCTTTCTCCAAGAACCCAGTTAGGAATATGGCGTATTCGCAGGGATGCTCGTTCTGAAGCAAAGACTTTATGATTTTTATCCTGCTCTTTCCTCCGTGGGTAACTCTGGAGATTATGTAATCAATCGTCTTCTTGCGGAAGTTGCAGAGCCACTTCTTCTGCCCGGTTTTCACTAGTTTGTAGTAGGGACAGGTTTTGTATTTCAGCGTGAAACCGCCTTCGAAGTATTCTATCTCCACTTCGATGTCTAACTGACGGTACATGTCCATGATTCTCTCGCTGACCTCTCTGATAGTCCACGGATAGTCTTCTGGGAACATTTCGTCGAGCTGGTCTTTAACCAAGGAGAAAGCTTCCTCAACGCTGTTTGCAGACATAGCATCGACAACCATGTTCTGCATTATGATTCTTCGTGAAATCGGCTCGAGGAACGGCTTCTTAACCTGTTTCAGCTTGAAGCTAAGAAGATTCTGAAACGCTGTCGTGGAGACTTCGTAGCCCAATTCTTTGAACATCGATTCGACTAGGGTTCTTTGGCTGTTAATCAGGAGGGGGTCGATTCGCTTGAAGATTATCGTGAACTGCTCTTTGTCCACAAACCTGACTTCAGCGTCGCCTTGGAGGGCGTTCAAGTTTTTGAGGATGAAGTTCTCTGCGAGTTTCTGAACCCGTTCAGGGTCGTTGCGTGCAAGCATCCGAATAGCGTTCGAGATGCGCACTCCAGCGCTTCGGTAAATGTCGTCGAACCGTTTTCTGTCGGTTTCGAAGACTTTGGAAGCAAAGGAGTTAAAGACGTCTCGGGGAACGGGAACGACGTCTAGGAACTGTCTACCGATTGTCTGGTAAGCGCTCTGCTCCACCAGTTGGTCAAGGAGGCTCTGGTCTTCAGGACCCACAAACTTCACTGCGATACTACCATTCGCATGTTCGAGGGAATAATCTAGAAGCTTCCATCCACGTGTAGCAAGCATCACCGAAAAAGCACTGACGGCTATCTTTGCCACTGCCGGAGAAGTTGCTTGAAAAGCGAGAGTTAAGATGCCCTTCTCTTCTTCTTTGAGAACCTTCGCTTCCCTGAACCAGTTCATCTTGATACCCGCAGAGAGGAGTCCGTTGACGAAGTCTTCAGGCTCCTTTGGCAGTTCGCCAGTCCCGTGGACTATTCTAACATCGCCGATTATGGCGCCCATTTCAGTGACTGGTTCCTCCAAGTGGCTCTCAGCCCAATGCAGAAAACCCGGACCGACAAGCACTAGGTTGTTCCTGAAGAAGCTGGGCTTAATCGCTGCAAACCTCTGTTGAATCTGCTTAGCCAAGACTCTGTCGAACTCCTTCTTCTTCAGGGGGAAAACTTCGCTCCTAACCATCTTTATGATGATGTCGTCGCCCATTATACGAAGGTCGAAGGGTGTGCCTACTCCCTCCAGAATTATCGAAACCTGGCTGCCCACGATTTCAGGTACTTTTGCAAAAACCTTGGTCCTCAAAACAACCGTGCTGTCGATTTCGTTGTGTGAGGC
>CAZPDY010000010.1:0-12875 GCA_964585455.1 uncultured Candidatus Bathyarchaeia archaeon
CAGTCACTCCGTACATGGGTCGGTAACAGAGAAATTTGAGAACTTGGAGAACCGTGCTTTTTCCGCTTTCGTTGTCTCCATAAACGTAGATGCAGGGAACTGTCTGAAGCTTCTCTTGATGGTAGCTCAAAAGAACGCATGCGCTTAACACGTCCTTCCAGATATTTTCAACATCAAGGAAGATTCCAAATTCTCGGTTGACTTTCCAGAACAACTCTTCCCGATTCGGAACTGCTCCTTCAAAATATCCATAAGGTTCATAGGGAATGTGTTTAGCCTCTTTTGGACAGAAGACTTGCTCATCTATTTCGAGGCTTTCGGCAACATTGAAGCCATTCTCCTCTTTGATTAAAAAGCGTGGCTTGCTGTTATGATAAATTGCTTCAAAGTAGCCACTGTCACATAACCCAGCGTCTCTCAACTGCTTCTTTGTTTTCTTTTCTTTCTGTTTCTCATGTCTTGGATAGAACCGATCACATGCTTGGTCAGATGGCAACAGTATTCCTTGCTGAATGTCGTAGCTGTTCCAGCATCCACTATCAGGAACCTTGAACCTTGCACACTCACCACACTTATGCTTCAAATAATCCTTGTTAGAGCTATCAGTGACCATGCCTGATTTTTCCTCAGTCAACATTGCGCTTTCAATCTCTGTCGGTAAATTCTGTTCTCGCCATAAAGCCAATAAGAAAAATAGTAGTTGGGTCCAGAGTAACGAGAGTTGATGACAGCATTGTTTTGTCTGAGAATGTTGTAGGCGTCACTCCACTTGTCAGGCAAGTTACTAGACTTGTGCGCTACTTCATATTCGCCTAGACGCTCACCTTTCGCCGGTTCAAACTTGAGGATGGTAAATGTCTCTTCTTTTGCGAATGATGTAGGCTCCCTTGGTTTTCCGAGAAAATTGATGTAGGCATCAATGGCTTCAACTGCTCCTTGAAGAGCACTTCTAATCTGCGCTAGCATCTCACCAAGTCTTTGAGATTTCTCGTCGAGGCTCTGATTCATGGTTGCTGCTCCTTTTCTTCTTTCCAGCGTAGGTCCAGGTCGCCTTTGAGGATGTCTAGGCCTTTGAGAATCTCGTCTTTTGTTGCGCTTTCTCTGACAAGTAACACGCAGTTGGCATCAACGTAGAAGGAAATAGCGCCTTTTCCTTCCAAGCCTATCTCGTTTCTGACTATCTTTGGCAGATATGCGTAGCCTCTTTCGTCATGCACAAGGATTTTTCCGATTGGCCTCTTTTGTTCAGCCATCTTTTGTAGCCTCATACAGTAATAATACACGTAAAATTAATATTCGACTTTTGGTAGTAGAATATTCGACCTAGGTAGAATATTGAAGGTAGAAAAATACTAGCCAATCCTACTTCTCTAAATAAGCCTGAGAAAGCTGTCCTCTCATATCTCCTAAAGAATAAACCAGATTATGGATATAACATCTACAAACAAATTCATGACTACTCAGATAAATCGATTTATGTTGCTTTGAAGAGTCTAAAAAAGAAGGGATTGCTTGAAATCAAAGAGTCTGATATTTTTGCTAAAGGAAAACGTTCACGGGGACGACCGGTCGGGAAAATGTACTCTTTAACTCTTGCTGGCCTGTGCCTTGCTTTGACTGGACTAGACAATCTCAAATATGATCCTTGGAAGGATATGGACAGGATTTTCAAGACTTGGGGCTATCTCCTGCCAGCCTTTTCTAAATCGCTGGAGCAATTCAAGCGCGTTTATTATGAAGTCGGGTTTTGTCATCTCCTTAAGAAAAGCATCGAGGATAATTTATCTGGTCCGTTAGACGAATTGTCAGAGGGCGCTATACTATTCGCTTTCATTAACCGTATGTTGGAGCTACATGGTAGAGTACTCTCGCCGAGTTTTGAATTCGTTATGACAGATTGGGAGATATTTCGAAAGATTGAAGCTTACAATGAGATAATGTTACTTGACCTCAGGTATGAAGCCGCATTATATGAAGAGAGAAGATTCATGGTTGAGGCTCTTAGGAATTTTGATCCTATTCCGATTGAACCATGGAAAAGAACAGAATCAGACGAACTTAAACTCAAGAAACGCGAGCGAAGAGTTGCGAGAGTACTGCAAAAAATAGTGAAGCTAAAAAAGGATCGTGACAAACTTATGAGGAGTTGGCCTATTCAAGAGTGGCAGTTATTGCTTTTCAAATACAAGAGCATGAGCGAAGTTGACATAAAGAAGCCCGAACCTATGCTCACTAGGTTTGTTGAAGCCTATCTGAAAAGAAGAAAGAAAGAAGATTAAAAACTATGGCTCTTACGTTGACAGCAGAACCGTAAGGAAATGGAAAGTTTAAAGGAATATTCCGAAGCGGTCATTTCTCAAGAGGATACTTTAGCCTCAAGTGCTCTGTTCACATCCGTAACAAAAGAAAGCATGCGCCTATTCTCCTCTTCGTCGATGTTGGGTCACTCCAAAAGCTGATCTATTAGATTCAACCCGTTTAGACTTTTAGCTGAGGGCACTAAAAAGCAAAAGGATAAAGCCATTTGCTACGAAAGTAACTTGTGGAACGGCAGGACTGCTATCCTATGAGTAAGCTAGTTCCTAGAGAAGCTTTGGTTGAAGAAGAACTCTACCACCTGATCAGAGTAGTGCTGGATAAACATGGCTCTAAGTTGAATGGTGTGGAGTTTGGGAAGGTTCAGCCTCAGCATTCTGTTGATGGTGGAGTGGCTGATAGTATAGCTCAAGCTCTCAATAATTACCAAAGGAGAATGTATAAATGAAAGATTCCGTCTACGATGACATGAAAGAATCAGAAAAGCAGGTTGCTGGGTACTTGAGAGAACTAGATCTCTGGTGGATTTACGAGTTCCCTGTCTTTGTGTATGATGAAAAAGACAGACCGAGAGTATGGACACCTGACTTCTACATTCCAAAACTGGGGATGTATATTGAAGTTTGTGGATCTGAGGATTTCAATTATGAATACAGAGATAAGATATACAAAAAGAATGGGTATTATGTCGTCTTTGTTCATCTTTACAAGGAGAGAAAGAAGTGGAAACATTATTTGGTAAAAAGAATAATGGAAATTGAAGAGTCAAGGCATGCTGAAGTCATGAAAATGCTTAATTCATTCCAGTTCTAACAGACGACAATAGAAAGAGTAGACTAGCCTTCCATCAGAGTCTTTAGCTTTTCAATCTCACTTGCCTAGATAGGATACAGATAATCCAGAAGCTGGTCGGTCTCTTTGCTTGAATAGCCCATGAATTGAAGAAGCATTGTGTCCAATTCCTTTCTAGGAGTGAACTTTGTCTTTAATTGCTCTAGGATACTTGGAAATGGAATGGCTTTTATGGATTTATGGAACTGGAGCAGTTGTTCCTTTTCTTGCTTTCTGAGTTTCTTTGGATCAAGTAGTTGCATCTGCCTCATAGCGTATTCATGCAGTTTCATCCATGCTCCTCTTGTTTCTGTCCTATGAATAAGCAGTGCAAGCAGGTTCAGAGTGCTATTGAACCACAAAGACAGGATCTTAGCATCATCATCTGAAAGCCCTTGAATACTCCACATGTCCACACCAACCATAGGCTCTTCAGAATAATATGCAAGGAACCTTGTTCCTGTAGCTGAGATGTCAAAACGTCTTAATATTACAAAATTGGCTAATCTTGGTTCTACATACTTGCTCCATTTCTTCAAGTTTGCAGGATGCTTCATCACAGTCTCAACGCCACTGAACTGTTTGGTGATAATCAGATCAAGAATATCCGTGACTTCAATCCTGCCAGTTCTAGCAGATCTTCTGAGTCCTCTTGCAAATGCTTTGAGAGGAGCCTTTAGTGTCTGGTTTGAGAACCGGTTCTCAACTACTGTGTTTGCATTGTCTATGCTCTTTATGATCCATTCATCAACATTCTTGATTGCTCTGAATGGCTCAACAATGAAGGCACCATGAACAGATGGAAAATAGTCAAAACGGAATATCTTTCCCTTCTCTCTCTTCAGCAGTCTCTCAAACAGTATAAATCTCTCAGAACTCTTGTCATCAATCTTCTCTAGAGCAGAGGGCAAAGCCAAGTCGTATGTTGCTATGAATAGATAGAGATTATCCACATGTTTCTTCAGCTCTGCCTGAGTGACTTTCACAGCATTTATGTCGTCATCAGCATAAGGCTCTCCAAGTTTTGATCTCTTGACTACTGTCTTCAGCTTTTGGACGTATCTATTTGCCTCTTCCATAGAGGAAGGCAGTCTTTCAAAAGAAGAGATGCAGCATCCACCCTCGGCTTTTGGCTTCCCTTTCCTAGCTATCAACAGAATCTCTCTAAACTGTGCTCCTTCAGAGAAAGCAGCTCTCTCCCATGCTGTTATGATGTGCTCAATCGTATATCTCTCACTTAGGAGCTTTCTGACTCCCTTTGCAGACTGCACTCTCAGAATGGTTGCAGGTAAGACAAAAGCAATCCTTCCATCTTCCTTGACAAAACGATCTGCAAGAAACAGGAAGTAGCCATAAAGCCCAAGCTGCCCATGAGCATATTTGTGGTAGTCAGTGAACCATCTTGCAAGACTTTCCTTGTATTCTTTGGGCAGTCTTTCCTGTCTAGTAAAAGGCGGATTCATTATGACTAAGTCTGCCTTCTCTAGAGGTATCTCTTCTCCACCAACTCCATCAAGAGTGATTGCACCTTTTTTGATATGGGCATCCTTTGGAATCACAATCTTCTCCCTGAACATGTCCAAAGTTGGCTTTTTGTAAGCTGCTTTCAGTTCACTATAGATTGCTGGAATATTCATGTTGGGCTTCAACTCTGTTGAGTCCCAAACTGCCACTCTCACTTTCTCAGTTTCATGCAACAACGCCTGAAGAGACAGATGCATAACTGCAAGGTGAGCTGCAAAAGGCATAATGTCAACACCTGTCAAGTCATGTTCCAGAAACTTTCTGTGATCTCCTAATGAGATCCCTCTTCCACCAAGCTGAAGCAATTCTCTCTTTCTACGATATGCAGCAACTAGAAGAGTCCCACTGCCACAAGCTAGATCTATGACTTTGGCATCAGGCTTCTCTATGGCTAAACCTGCAAGAATCTCTGCAGCTTCATTGTTTGTGTAAAAAGCAGCCACTGCCTTTCTTATGTTGAATGGTATGAGTTCATGGAACACTTTGCCCAAAACATCATGTCCTATCTTCTCAGGTGCTAGGGCTTTGACTACAACTATTACTCTCTTTATGATGTCTGTTGCAAATTGTGGCAACTTTGAAGCCACATCAAAGCCAAACACAGAAGTATAGTCTTTCTTCAAGACAGGTTCAAAATAACTGAGCAAGTCACTAGGCTTCCCAATTTTGCCTTCATCTATTGCCTCAAACTCTGTATTTGCTGTGGAAAGAACATGGTAAAAGATAATTTGATTGACTAGAAGATATGTTGCTGCTTCCCTCATTTCATCAAGAGGATAATGCCCTTCCTCATATTGTAGGATGTTTTCAAAGACTGTCTTTCCACCAAAGATCTCCTCAAGGTCCTTACTATTCAGGCTTCTCACACTGAGAGTAATTGACTCTACAGCTTCAGTCAAGACTTTGATTGCAAAGCCTGTATCAGCTTCAACAGCAAGAGGCTTCAACACTTGAGTAGCAATCCAATCAGCAACTTCAGAAAGATTACCTTCAAATCTTTGGCTAGGGCGAAAGTCTTTGAAAATGGCAGTGGCAATGTATTTCAAATTGGGATCAACTGCTATCTTCTCCAGCATTTCAACGCCCCAAGGGCGTCTCAGCTCTTCTGGAAAGAGAATCGCAAAAGCACCTTTGGCTTCTGTGTATTTGGAATAGTCATAAAGCCTGACTATAGCATCTAGAAGTTTAGCTTCAGCACCAAGTTTAGTTTCAACAACATACTCAGCGCCATTTCTGAGAAGCATGTCAGGAACTAATCTTCCAATTGGAGTAGTGTAAGATCTCTCAGTTTCCACCTTGACTGATCTCTTCTCCAATTCCCTCAACAAGAAACTTCTGACAGTCATCTCAGTGGGCACAGAGCTACTCATAGATACCAACTGCAACTATGCAATAAGCCAAAATATACCTTTGCTATTTCTTAGAAATGCATGGCCGCTTCCTAGATGTCTAGCCCAAATGAACGCAGCATAACTCCATTTCCCAAGCCTGTAGAGATCAAGCTAGCTGATGTCCTGTTCTTTGCAATGAGAAAGAATCTGATGCTGTTCAAGGATCTTGGCAAGCAACGTGTCCATTATTCATTGTTCATCAACAAATCCATGATCGACTTCCATGAAACTTTGGAAGTTGAGGGCAGACACATCCCATTAGCAAAGATAGAGTTTGATTGGCAATTTCTCCTTAACAGAGTGATCGAGAAGATCAAAGCTGATTGGAGATCTATATTTCAGATAGTCAAGCTTGATGATCCAAGAAGGGAAGATCTTGAAATTGAATTTATATCTCTTCAGGTTTTGATGGAGCTTCTGTCACCTATGATGAAAGGAGCTAGATGGAATGTTGATGTAGAGTCTCTGGAGAAACTTGAGAGTTCACTGAGTTGTTCAAAGTTGGGAGATCTGGCTGGTTACGGTATGATTGTAGGAACGGGTTCAGGTTATCTTGTTCTTGCTAACGGGGTCGAGTGCTTTCTGTTTGACATGGACAGAATGTCCAAAATCATTGATAAGAGCTTTGAACTATCTATCAGAAGTATCTACCTGAGACACCATTCTCTAGGTTCAATCCTCTGGTATGTCAAGATAAGACTGTTAATCCTGATTCATTCTGCAATCACTTATTTCAGAAAGCTCGGGTGAGCTGGGATTTCTCATGTTTTAGAAGTCTGTTGTGTTGTTTGCTACTGGGCAAACTATACAAAAACACCTGCTCACTTCATAGGCACTAAGAAGGATATTCTTTCTCTTCAACTATGTCTCCGGAAACCGTTATCAAAATGTTGTTTCCGTTCACCGATACAACTCTGTGCTTCCTATCCAGATTGTAGAATCTCCAGAAATTTTCTGGAATCTGCAAAACTATTCTTCCATCCTCTTTTTGGACAGGTACTCTTTCCAGAAAACATGAAACCTCTTTCCACTCAGGGATTTCACGGCCTGAAACTCCAATCGTTGAACTGTCAAGTGCGTGGAAGAATGCGTAGTCATTCCATATTGGATTGGCTACTTTCAGCAGTTCAGTTGGAACTTCTAGAACCTTTGAAGGTTTCTGATCTTTCGGATAGACGAGGTTGACGCGCCTTCCGTTTCTTTCCAGAACTCTAATGTAAATTCTGTTTGTTTTGAGAAGTCTTCTTACGGAGCCGTCAACGTGGCCAGAACGCCAATTAAGTTTTCTTGCCAATTCATACTGTGAAAGCCCAGGATTCTTTTCTATGGTGTCGCGTAGAAGATCGTCTGATTTCTTTCCAGCTTTGTTTCGGTTGCGTTCTGTCATCTCTGTTCCTCACCTAACAGTTAGATAGGCAGCATAGTATTTATACTTTTGGAATATTCCAAAAACTACATACCATTAAATACCTAAAACCAGTTACAAGAACTCGTGTTCCGCTCTCAACCAGAACGAAGAATCTACACAGGCCCAATAGTCTTCGGAAGTCAACCGCTCACATGGATTAAGAAGCATAGGAGCTTCGCAAGCAAGGAATGGTTTCTGAGCCAAATCAGATATGGCGAGTGGATACGAGAGCGAAACAAACCGCACGATTTTCTAATTTATGCAACCAATATCGATGGAATAAGGCAAGTCACTGTCCTGATCAAGATAAAGAGTTTAGAGACCCATGTGCTTGCCTATCACGCTCACGTTCTCAGAAAGAAATAACCTCTGGAAAATGTTGAGGGGCATCAGGATGACAGGCCAGTTTCATGGCATTTGCCTTTTTCTAGTCTTTTCCGTTTTTCCCTTGTAAAAAAGTCCTTTTTTCGCTTTGAAGCTCACTGAAAGCCCTACGAGAAATAGTCCTCTCGAGGAGCCTAACTTACTTTGACGAGTAGATACTTGTCACCGTTTAATGGTTGCAGAAGTTTCCAGCCATTATGAAGCCTCTTGATCAGCTCAGTTTCTCCTTTGGCAACGTCATATGTTCCGTTCCCATCAGTCATCGTTTTACTTTCTGATTCTTCTCTGAAGCGTCTGAACTCTTTCAAGGCTTCGTCTACGCGTTTATGCCTTGCCAGAACCTCCTCAATTTTCCTAATCCGATCTTCAGGAAACCCCAACAGCTTAGCTGTGTCAACAATCTGCCTCTTCCTAATGTCCTCACTTGAGTAGGACTTCTCTGGGAAGAAGCGAATTCTTGCGTATTTGCGTCTCATATCCTCAACCTTAGTCTTATCGTAGTACGTGTCCTGCGTCCCAGGCAGTATGTGACCCATAAGAAACTCTTGATCCTTCAAGTCTAAGCCTGCATTCCTGATAGCAGATTCGAAAGCTTTTCTCAAACAGTGCGGATAAACATCTTTCCATTTTCTGAGCCCCGCGTTTCTCGCTGCATTCTTGACTAAGGCTTCAAGCGATTTCTTCAGCATCGGTATACGCCGCTTTTCCTCTATAGTCATATTCGAGCTGTCGGCACAAAAGAGCGGTTCATCATCCTCTACACTCCCCTGAACCAGCCTTCTATCCTCAACATACGCCTTCAAAGCTTCAGTCGATTCCTTTGACATGAAACTGTAATAGGGAATGTTGCCTTTACATGCCCCTACATCGATCTTCTTCATTTCTGGGTAAACTGAAACCTTGATGATCTCAAGGCCTTTTTCCAACTCGTCTCCCACGTCTCGGTACAACAGAGCTCTAAGGGTTGAGTTTCTGAGCCCGGTCGTGTATAGGGCTAGAATCAATGCCTTGTTCCTGAGGCTACCAGCAGACAAGCTCATGTCGTAGATCTCGCTTGAAGTTGGAACGTACTCCTCTCTCTTCCTGTACCTAGAAGGCTGATAATGTCTCTCTACCTCAAGCGCCTTTGAACCCTTGAAACCGTTAACCTTGAAGAAAGTCTTCAAATAGGCAAGGCAAACATTCACATATCGAATGCTGAAATGCTTGGCGGCAAGAGAATCCACGTAATCCTGAACAAGCCTAGACGCATCCTTCTGAGATAACTTAACAAGGCCATCAGGATTTTTTCCGCAGAAATCGCAGAAACCACTCAAAATCAGACCGACATTCGACCGAGTTCCTTCACTTCTGACTTTTCTTCCATAATGCCTTAAACAACAGTCCACACTCGCATACTCGCTCTGCCAGCCATCCACTTTCAAGAATCTTTCCCAACTTCGCAACGCAATCCCCACTAAAACAATGCTCAAACTGGCTAATAAGTGTTAGGGATACCTTCTAGGCGTAACTATACCAGGCTAGGGCAACCCCGCCCTGTTTTCGCCAGACTCCGCCACCTTTTTTGTGGTTGGCGATGTTGTGTCTGAAGGTCATCTTCGTTTCCTCAGGAATATTAGACTATCTTTTTGGCAGACGTATTCGAAGCCGATTTCTAAGAGGGCTTTGATTTCTTCTGGTTTTTCGGCGACTTTTACGGTGAATTCGTCGTTTGCTCCTGCTTCAAAGAGTGTGTGTTCAATGTTTATGTATATCTCGGTTGATTCTAGCTTTTTGTGGCCTAGGAAGTGTTGCACGTAGTATGGGTCTTTTGTTTGGTGGTATAACGTCGTGGCTTTCCAATGTCTGAAGGTGTGGAAGCTGATTCGTAGTAGACGTGGGTTCTGTAGAGTTTCTGCGAGTCGCTTGCGGGTGTCTATGAACGTTCCTTTCATGGATTTTAGGGAGCCTGGGAAGACTTGTTCGCATGTTCTTGGTAGGGCGTTGAGCATTTCTATGAGGGTCGTGCTGACTTTCCACATTCTTGGGTTTGATCCTTTTTCAGGCTCGTTCAATGTTATTATTCGTTTTTCGCGGTCAATGTCTGTCCATTGTAGGCGTTTGGCTTCTCCTGAGCGCATCGCTGTTTCCTTTAGGACTTGAGCAAAGGTGGCATTCTTCTTGCGAGATCCTGCGATTAGGGCGTCGAGTTCTTGCTCAGTAGGTATGAACGGGAATTTGCGCGTTACCTTGCACTTTGGTCTAGTCCACGCTGCTCCGTTGAATTTTAGGAATAGTGTATAGGCATTGATGACGTTTCTTCTTCTGTTTTGACTCCACTTCTGTTCTTTAGCGAGTGCAGTTTTGACGCTTTCTGGGTCTGCTAGGTTGGCTCCTCTTGCAACTAATGCTTTTAGGCAGCTGTTGTAACCTCGGATAGTCTCTGCTTGATAGCCATCCTGTTGCATTTTCCATGCGAACTCTACCAGATTGCCTTTAACCTCTTCGCTTCTTCGCGGAACTTCCACGTTCGTTTGTTCCGCGACCAAATTTTTCGCTACTCCCGCGCATATTTGGCAGTTACTAAATTTCTTAGAGGTCGTTTTTAATGATTTGCTCTCAATTCTCTCAACACGTTCAAGCGTGCTCCACGCATTCTGAACGTCGTCAGGGTCTGAAAACCTGAAGCCGCAGTTGCGGCAGAGCCACCGCTGGATCCTGTCGCCAAACATGGAGTATCGCATGCCGTCGCGCCAGAGCTTTTTGGAGCCGCAGTGTGGGCATGAAGAGGAGGTGAAACAGCCAAAATGGAAACAAAAAGCCTACCCCTGGCTACCGCCGTATTATTCATCCTAGTGCTGAGCTTCGGACCCATACTCATCGGAGAAGCCCAAAACATCCCCGAAGCAAAAACAATAGGATACTCAGTCACGATCGGCGTCGTAATAGCCTTCCTAGGCTACGCCAAAAGCAGCAACCCAGAGGAACAATTCTCGCCGGACAAGCTGATTATAACACCAATAACTGGACTATTTGCAGGAATTGTGATGGCTTTCTGGCAAGTGGGCTACTCTTCAGCGCTGGTCTGGATGGCGAACACAGGAGTACTCACTTGGATAGAATTCGTAGGCAAAGCAGTCGTCCGCAAATTCTGGGCGCCAGTAAACACCCAGTGAAAAGGTCAACACAGTGTAATCCAGCGCTTACCCCCACCGTATTCAATCTCAATTCGTCATTGCCCTACTTTCACACTAGGTTTAGAGTCTGGCATTGATAGCCAATAGATGATTCTTCTATAGTCTTTTTCTAACACAAATTCTTTAAGATACCAATAAAGATAGCTTAGTGTTACCGAAAAAATGGAGAAAGGAAAATGAATAGAGCATTCTTGATTCTAGCAATATCGATGGTGTTTTCACTAACCCTGTTAAATACAACTTTCCCTAGCCTGGAAGCACAGTCTTATCCAGAAATAAAACAACTAACAAGAAACGATCTCCCTGATAGTATCGGGTCAGGTAGATATTCGCAGGACCATGTTCTCAGCTGGGACGGAAGCAAGTTGGTCTTCTCTACGTGGTTTTCAACCTCTCCACCGTATGACGTCAAAGTTTACGTCATGAATACTTCTGATGGGCCCGGAGAGGAGAAGTTGATGACAGATGCCCAAGGGGTAAACAACCATGCTTCTATTAGTGCCGATGGCAGCAAAATAGTTTTCGGATCAACTCGGACAGATCCGAGTGACCCTTGGTATTCATACGAAATTTTCGTTATGAGAACGTCGGATTCTCCTAGTGACGAAATACGCGTAACAAATGATGGTTGCATCGATCATAATCCTGACATTAGTGGAAATGGTGACATCATCGCGTGGCACTCAAGTGACTATGAACCTACAGGTTGGGATATACTAATCGCAAACATCTCTAACTTCGACGACATAGAACCAATCCCGCTTGTTACAGGCTCTCATGATGTATTCTATCCTTCTTTGACATATGATGGAGAGTCTATGGTTTTCTGGGATCGAAACATTGAGGACGTAATGTTCATCAACACCAATGGCACAGGTCTTAAGAACGTCAGCGCAAGCCCTGAATACGAGCATTCGGCTAATTCAATAAGTGCGGACGGAAGTAAGGTTGCCTTCCAGCGAAGAGTAGGCATTGATTACGAAATCTTCGTCTATGATCTAATTGACGATGCATTAACTCAACTGACAGAGAATGATGCAGATGATTGGCTCGGATGTATAAGCGGAGATGGAAGAATCGTTACATACTCAAGAAATGGACATATCTTCATACACAATATGATAACAGAAACTCAGCTCACTAACGGAGATTCTGATGACAAGTACCCCCGCATAAGCGGTGATGGCACTATTGTAGTTTTCGAATCTAACCGAGATGGACCAGACTATGACATATTCATGATATGCCTGCAAGAACAAGTTGCCGCTTCCATAGATATTAATCCCGAGACTTTAAACCTAAAGAGCCAAGGTCAATGGATTACTGCGTACATTGAACTCCCTGAAGACTATGATGTTACTGACATCAACGTTTCATCAATTTTGGTGAACGATACCATTCCCGTAGACCTAACTGCACCTACTTCAATCGGGGACCATGATGGTGATGGTGTTCCAGACTTAATGGTGAAGTTTGATAGGGCAACGGTGGTACAATACATGATTTCTCAAGGCATCGAGTTCACCAGCGTCACTATGACTTTGACTGGACAGCTCTACGATGGCCCAAAGTTCGAAGGAAACGACACCATAAGAGTTTCAGGACTAATAGGCGACGTAAACTGCGACGGCAAAGTCAACCTTTTCGACATCGTCCTCGGAGCTTGCGCCTATGGTTCCCGCCCCGGAAGCTCCCGTTGGAATGACAACGCAAACTTCGCTCAACCATGGGACATCATAAACCTCGCAGACATTGTCAAGATAGCATGCAACTACGGAAAAAAATACCCCTAACTCCTTTTTTTTATAATTCTGTCATGTGCATACTCCGCTCTGACTCTTAGAT